>JANNFH010000051.1:0-4072 GCA_031379565.1 Alphaproteobacteria bacterium | reverse complement strand
GCGGCGTGCGCTCGAGCGCCGAGAGCACGCGTGCGTCGGTGACGCCCGCTTGGCGCAACTCCAACACGAAGCGCATGAGGCGCGCCGGATCCATCAGGGGAGCTTCGGTGGCGCGCCGCCCAGCACGCCTTTGAGCGCGTTGTGCGTGGGCATGTGCGTGAGATCGATGTGCAGCGGCGTCACCGAAATCTTGCCGCTGTAAATCGCGCGCAAATCCGAACCGTCCGGTGGATTGGAGAGCTTGCCGCGGAAGCCGAGCCAGAAATACGCGCCGCCGCGCAGGTCGGTGCGCTTGTCGGCGTAGACGATGTGCTGATCGCGCCGGCCTTGGAATGTCATCTCGACCGCCTTCACTTCATCAGGCGGCGCATCAGGAAAATTGACGTTGATCAGGACGTCTTTGGGCCAACCGCTTTTCAGCAAAGCGCCAACAATTCCGGGGCCGAACGCTTCCGCGGTCTCCCAGGGAATCGCTGCTTCTTCGCCGCGAAAGCCACGCGCCTGTGAAAGCGCAATCGCCGGAATACCCAATTGCATGCCCTGCATAGCGCCGGCGATGGTGCCGGAAAAGGTCACGTCCTCGGCGAGATTCTGCCCACGATTGACGCCGGAAAGCACCAGATCCGGCGCGCCATCTTCGATCAGATGCTCCACGCCCAAGAGCACGCAATCGGTCGGCGTGCCAGAAATGGCGAAGCGTTTGGGGCCTGCCTTGCGCGCCCGGATCGGCGCGGTCAGCGTCAGCGCGCGCGAAGCGCCCGACTGCTCCGATTCCGGCGCCACCACCCAGACATCATCGGTGAACGTTCGCGCGATGCGTTCAAGTACGGCCAGGCCGGTCGCGTGAATGCCGTCATCATTGGTGCAGAGAATGCGCATGGCCGCCCGCTTAGCGCGAACGGCCATGGCTGTCACTCAATCGGTTATTTCCAGGCGCCGAGAACAGCGCCAGCCACGCCGTAGCAAACCAGGAAATGCCCCAGATTGATCGGCAGATACGCCGCTGCGTGCGGCCCGTAGATGAAGCTGTAGAGGCTGGTCGAGAATGCGAACAGCACTGCCATCATCAGGCCCGTCATCATGCCGCCCATCCAACCCGGCGCATTGCGCCATTTGACCGCCAGCGACAGCCCGATCGCGGTCAGCACCGGCGGGATGATGCCAAGCGGCATCCGCTCCATGCCGGACGCGGCTTGCTCAGCCGATAGACCGGTGAGCGCCATGTATTGTTCGCCCGGGATCATCACGCCGAAAATCAAAAACTCGATCGCGTAGATCGCGATCGCGGCGACAATCACCGCCAGCACATTGTGGCCCATCATGCGCATGGGGACGCTCCCTCTTCCGCGCGGCTCTGACGCGGCCGCTGAGGGTAGGTTAGCCCGAGTCCCAGCCTGAGCGGCGATTGATTCATCGAAATTCCCGTCATTCCGGACACGCGAAGCGTGATCCGGAATGACGGGTCAGCGCGAAATCCGCTCCACCCCGCCCATATATGGAACCAGCGCGCGCGGCACGCTGATCGAGCCGTCGGCGTTCTGATAATTCTCCAGCACCGCCACCAAAGTACGCCCGACCGCGAGCCCCGAACCGTTGAGCGTGTGGACGTGCGCGACCTTGCCGTCTTTGCCGCGATAGCGCGCCTCCATGCGCCGGGCTTGGAAATCGCCGCAATTGGAGCACGAGCTGATCTCGCGATATTTGCCCTGGCTCGGCAGCCAGACTTCAAGATCGTAGGTGCGCTTGGCGGTGAAGCCCATGTCGCCGGCGCAGAGCAGCATCACCCGGTAGGGCAATTCGAGCCGGCGCAACACTTCCTCGGCGCACGCCGTCATGCGCTCGTGCTCGTCGTGGCTTTGTTCCGGGGTGGTGATGGAGACGAGTTCCACCTTGCGAAACTGGTGCATCCGGATCATGCCGCGCGTATCCTTGCCGGCTGCGCCCGCTTCGGCGCGGAAGCACGGCGTGTCGGCGGTCATGCGCAGCGGCAGCTGCGCTTCGTCCAGGATTTGCTCGCGCACCAGATTGGTGAGCGCCACTTCCGCTGTGGGAATGAGCCAGAAATCCTCGCGCGTCGGTGCGGCGGCGATCATTTCCTTCAACAAATCGCTGGGCTTGGTGGCTCCGGCGCGCCGGTCGAATTCTTCGTCGAACCGATCGAGCGCAGTGAACAACAATTCCTCGCGGCTGACCGTGCGCGCCGCGGTGAATTGATCATCGACGAATTTCGGTAATTGCCCAGTGCCGAACATGGCGTGATCGCGCACCAGAATTGGCGGGCTGGTTTCGGAATAACCAAACTCGACCGTGTGCAAATCCAGCATGAACGCCGCCAGTGCGCGTTCCATCCGCGCCAGGGCGCCCTTCAGCGCCACGAAGCGCGCCCCGCTCATGCGCGCGGCGGCTTCGAAATCCATCATGCCGAGCGCTTCGCCCAGCGCCACGTGGTCAGCGGTGAGATCGAGCGCCGGCGGACCTGCACCGTCATGCTTGTACCAGCGGCGCACTTCGATATTGCCGTGCTCATCGGCGCCGTCAGGCACGTCCGGCTCAGGCAAATTCGGCAGCGCGGCGAGAATCTCGTGCAACTGCTTGCCAAGCTCGGCCTCACGCGCGCCGCCCTCCTCGATCTTCAGCTTCAGCGCCGCCACTTCACCCATCAAGCGCTGCGCCTCAGCATCGTTCTTCTGCACCTTGGCCGCGCCAATCTGCTTCGACGCGGTATTGCGCGCGGCCTCAGCCTCCTGCTTGCCGGTCGTCGCCGCGCGCAGCTTCGCGTCCAACTCAAGAATGGCAGGCGCCTGCGCGCCCAGCCCACGCCGCGCCCAGCCGGAATCGTAAAGCTCCGGCGTTTCGCGAATGGCTTTGATATCGTGCATGCTTGAACAACTCACTCCGTCATTCCGGGGCTCGCGAAGCGAGAGCCCGGAACCCAGGGGATCGAAGGGCGGTGCGGCTGCCCTGGGTCCCGGATCACGCTCCGCGTGTCCGGGATGACGGAGTTAGTTTAATGCGCGCGCACGGGCAACTATGCCCCCGCTGCCTCTTTCCTCGCCATCGCCTGCCCGATCAACCAGACCAGCCAGATCGAAAGCTCGTAGAGCCCGTAAAGCGGGATCGTCATCAGCAGCATCGACAACGGGTCAGGCGGGGTCACCAACGCGGAAAACGCGGCGATGCCGACGATGGCGTAGCGCCGGCCGGTGCGCAGCATCTGCGCCGACACCATGCCAACGCGCGCCAGCAGCGACAGCACCACCGGCATCTGGAAACAAAGCCCAAACGCGAGCACCAGCGTCGTCACCAGGCCGAGATATTCCTCGACCTTAGGCAGATAGCTCACCCGCACGCCGTTGCGCACCACCTCCTGGTTAAGCGCGAATTCGAGCGCGAACGGCATCGCCACGTAAAACACGAACGCGCCCCCGGCGAGAAACATAACCGGCGCGGCCAGCAGAAACGGCAGCGCCGCCATGCGCTCGCGCTTGTAAAGCCCCGGCGCGATGAAGGCGTAGGCCTGCCAAGCCAGGATCGGAAACGACAGCACGATCGCCGCGAACAGCGCGATTGTCATCTTCACGCCAAAAAACCCGAACGCGCCAGTGTAGACGAGTTGAAGGTCCTGGTTGGCGCGCTCAGGATGCACGCTTGCCATCGCCGCCTTGAACGGCTCGACCAAGAATTGGAACAAAGGATCGGCAAAGAAGAAGCTGACGACAAAGCCGATCACCAGCGCCGACAGCGCCACCATCAGCCGTGAGCGCAGCTCCATCAAATGTTCGAGCAAAGGCGCGCGCGAGGATTCGACCTCGTCGTCGGTTTTCACCGCATCGGTCACGGCGCGCTCTGGGCCAGGGGCGCCTTTTCGGACCGCGCGTCTTCAGACGCGCTTACCTCCTGCGGACCTGAAGGTCCGCGGTCCGGCGCCTCTTCGGACCGCGCGTCTTCAGACGCGCTGACTTCAGGCGGACCTGAAGGGCCGCGGTCCGGTTTTTTCACCCACATAATCCTCCAGCGTCGGCAGAGGCTTTTGCATCTCACGGGCGAGGCCGCTCAGATTGGTGGTGCGCCG
>JANNFH010000031.1:0-2178 GCA_031379565.1 Alphaproteobacteria bacterium | reverse complement strand
GGGGGGGGGGCGCCGGCCCCCCCCCCGCGCCGGGTCCTGGCCAAACGATCCCAGCCCTTGCCGGGCGATTGACAAGCGCCAGCCCCGGTTCTCTGATCCGCCCGAGAGCAAGGGATGAACATCGCAACAGCGGACCCAGTTGGCGATCTGGCGACGGCGCTGGCGCATGCCTCGCGGCTGATGACGGTCAACCCCGATTTGGCCGCCGAGCAAGCGCGCGAAATCCTCAAGGCCGTCCCGCAACAGCCCGCCGCCCTGCTGCTCTTGTGCGCAACCCACCGCGCCCGGCGCCGCTTCGCCGAGGCGCGCGACTTGGTTGCACCGCTGGCGCAGGCCCAGCCCGATTGGGCCGAGGCGCAGTTCGAATGGGCCATGTGCCTCGCCGGCCTGGGCGAAGACAAGGCAGCCCTCGCCGCCTTGCGGCGCGCCGTTGCGGCGAGGCCCAATTACGCCGAAGCTTGGCGCACGCTCGGCGACCGGCTGACCCTGCAAGGCGACAGCGAAGGCGCCGACGACGCCTACGCCCAATCGATTCGCGCCGGGGTAACCGATCCGCGCTTGATGAACGCGGCGTCGGCCCTGTGCAACAACAAGCTGGCGATCGCAGAGCACACTTTGCGCGCCCACCTCATCGAATACCCGACCGATGTCGCCGCCATCCGCATGTTCGCGGAAGTGGCCGCCCGGCTTGGGCGCTACGTCGACGCCGAGAAATTGCTGGTGCGTTGCCTGGAGCTTGCGCCCAGCTTCAATGCAGCGCGCTACAATCTCGCCATGGTGCGGTTCCGCGCCAACAAAGCCGCCGACGCGCTACCCGATATCGAGCGCTTGCTCGCGATCGAGCCTGAGCATCCCAATTACCGCGCGCTTCAGGCCGCCGCGCTGTCGCACCTTGGCGAGTATGAAAAGGCCGCCGCGGTTTATGCTTCGGTGTTGAAGGATTATCCGGGCCAGCCGCATATCTGGATAAGTTACGGGCACTCGCTGAAGACGTCGGGGCAGCTCGACGATAGCGTCGCGGCCTATCGCAAAAGCATCGAACTCAAGCCTGGTTACGGCGAGGCGTGGTGGAGCCTGGCCAATCTGAAAACGATTTCATTCAGCGACGGGGACGTCGACGCCATGAATGGCGCCCTCCTGCGCGCCGATATCGGCGATAGCGACCGGGTTCATTTGCATTACGCTTTGGGCAAAGCGCTGGAGGATCGCCGGGCCTATGCCGATGCGTTCGCACATTACGCGCAAGGAGCGCAGCTGCGCCACGGCGTGATGGATTACGATCCTGAACTCTCCAAAGAGCACGTTCTGCGCGCCAAGGCGTTCTTCACACCCGCTTTGCTGCGCGCGCGGGCCGGCCAAGGATCGCCGGCGCCCGATCCGATTTTCATCGTCGGCTTGCCGCGTTCGGGCTCGACCCTGATCGAGCAAATCCTCTCCAGCCATTCGCAAATCGAAGGCACGATGGAATTGCCGGATTTGGGCCGGATGGTGAAACGGGTTGGCGAAAGAAAAACCAAGCGCGGGGCTTCGAAATATCCGGAAATTCTCGATGAACTGAGCCCAGATCAATTGCGCGAGCTCGGCGAGGAATATCTCGCCACAACGCGCATCCAGCGCAAAACCGCGAAACCGTTTTACATCGACAAATTGCCGAACAATTTTCTTCATACCGGCTTTATTCGCCTGATCCTGCCGAACGCGAAAATCATCGATGCGCGCCGCCATCCGATGGGCGCGTGTTTTTCCTCGTTCAAGCAACATTATTCGCGCGGCCAGGGCTCGACCTACGATCTCGGCGACCTCGGCCGTTTCTACCGCGACTATGTCGAGCTGATGGCCCATTTCGACCGTGTGGCGCCGGGGCGCGTGCACCGGGTGATTTACGAACACATGGTCGCCGACACCGAAGCGCAAGTGCGCCGCCTGCTCGATTATTGCGGCGTGGCGTTCGAGCCCAATTGCCTGCGCTTTTACGAAAATGACCGCGCCGTGCGCACGCCAAGCTCAGAGCAGGTTCGCCAGCCCATCTACACCGGGGGGGTCGAGCATTGGCGCCATTTCGAGCCCTGGCTGGGCCCATTAAAGCAGGCGCTGGGATCGGTGGTCGACGCCTATCCTATGGCGCCGCCGGAATTTGAGGTTTAGGTTTCAAGCATTGCGGGGAGAAGGACGATGAGC
>JANNFH010000482.1:0-8204 GCA_031379565.1 Alphaproteobacteria bacterium | reverse complement strand
GGCAAAAACACCAACTATTTTACGTGTTATTTCAATGTATTAGTTGTATAGAACTGGCGGAGAGAGAGGGATTCGAACCCTCGTTAGAGTTTCCCCTAAACACGCTTTCCAAGCGTGCGCCTTCAGCCACTCGGCCACCTCTCCGGCGGGGCTGCTTATGGCGGGGCGGGCGGGGGCCGTAAAGAGCGCGGGCGCTGCGGGGCGGCCGCAGCCGAACCAAATCCCTGGCCTCTGAACGGCTCAGCGGCCCGCATCCATCCATGCACGCCGCGCGACCGTACTCCCGTTCACGCGCCCACGTCCTATATGTTGGACTGATCAGCCGAGAGAGAGCCATGGCCAAACTCAACGCCCTGCCCCCCGCCGACCAAGCTTTGCCTGGCCGGACGCAGGCGATCACCACCGCCCGCAACCACTTTGTCAACGCCAACCCGATCCACCCGCCCTTCCCCGCCCACCTGCAAGAAGCTTTGTTTGGGCTCGGATGCTTTTGGGGCGCGGAACGCAAGTTTTGGCAAATTGCGGGCGTGTGGACGACCGCCGTCGGTTACGCTGGCGGGGCTACGCCCAACCCCACCTACGAGGAAGTGTGCAGCGGCCGCACCGGCCACACCGAAATCGTGCGGGTAATTTTCGACCCCAACATCGTCAATTATCTGGAGCTCCTGCGTGTCTTTTTCGAAAGCCATGACCCAACCCAGGGCATGCGCCAGGGCGGCGATGTGGGCACACAATATCGCTCCGCAGTCTATACCACGTCACCGGAACAAGCAGCGCAAGCGCAGCAAGCGCGCGCCGCATACGACGACACATTGCGAGCCGCAGGCTTTGGCGCGATCACCACCGAAATTCGCGACGCGCCGGATTTCTATTACGCCGAAGACTATCATCAGCAATATCTGGCGAAAAATCCGGGCGGCTATTGCGGCATAGGCGGGACGGGATTGAGCTGTTCGATCTAACCGCGCGCGGAAATGGCGATTAGAGCGGCGCCAAGAGCGCCGCTTCGCCGCGCACTTGCACGGGCGTGCGCCCGAGCACCGCGCGAAACGCTCGGTTCATGTGGCTCTGATCGCAGAAACCGCTCGCGGCCGCAACATCGGCAAGCGTCGATGCGTCCTCACGCAATAGCCGCATCGCGCGCTCGACCCGCCTCCGGCGCGCGGTCTCACCCAATCCTTCCCCGCGCCACGCCCGGTATGCGCGCGCGACCCAAGCCGGATGCAGCGCTAATTCCTGCGCGAGTGTTTTGGCGGCAGTCGGCGCGAACTCGATCGCCTGGCATACGTGTTTCGCTCAATCCGGCTCACGCATCGGCGCGCCTATACCGTGGGCGAAGGCGCGCCGTATGAAATCGCTGGCCGCGCGCCGAAGCGCCAATTCCGTCAAAGCGGGTGCAAGACATACGCGCGCCAGCGCTTGCGCGGCGCCGATGATGGCGCCGCCGACCAGCCATTGCGAGCAATTGGGCAAATCCGCGCAATCGCCCGCGGGCTCGATCCGATCGCATGGCAGTAGAGCTAGATTCTAAACCGGCCAGCGCAGGCCGATGCGGCGGCGCTGTTGCAATGTTTGCTCGGCCCGCTGCAGCGCGCGCAGCGCCACTTCGGCTTGTTGCAGCGAATCGGTGGAGCGCAGCGCGTCCATGGCGATGCGCAGGCGCGACACGCCCTCTTCAAGCTTGTCGCGTGCGCCTTCGCGTTCGCCGAGTGAAGTTAGCGCACGGCCGATCTCCTGTTGCGCGGCGCCCCAAGCGCCGGGGTCGGTGGTGCGGTCGACCTTGTCGAGATAACGCTGACGCGCATCGAGCGCCTTCTGCAGCCAACGAATGTGGCCGCCGCGTTCCCCGAGGCTGAGCGCACCGGAGGCGAAGTCGGACAGAATATCCATCTGCAAGCCTTCGCTAACCGCGTCCGGCGAGGCTTCCACCATCTGGTCGAGCGCTTCGACAATCGGCTGCAACCGTTCTGGCTTGTAATCCTGCGGCCGGTTCAGCACCGAGCGCGCCTTGCGCGCCAGCGAGAAGGCGAGCGCGCGCTGCACCAATTCATCCGGACGGCCAACACGCCAGCCCAATTGCATGTCCTGCACTTCATGCGTGCGCCCGTATCCCGGCAGCGTGGTGACGCGCAGGTCAAGCTTGCCCAGCCAGGTTCGCCGTCCCCAGACGATGACGTCCGCCGCCGAACGTTCGAGCGCATCGGCCGCTTCGACGGCATTACGGCGCAGGCTTTCGGGATGCGCGGTCGGCGCCAAGGTCTTTAGCGAAATCGGGAAGAGATCGACTTGTACGTTCTGTTCAAATGAGAACAGGCTGAAATTGTCCTCGATCGCTTCCTTCATTTCTTGGCGCAACAAGTGGTCGCCGCCCTCAATCGAGCCGATCAGCACCAGGGCGCGGTGATCTTTGGTGCGCTTCAGCGCCTGCGCCCGCAGCGCCATGCGCGCGGCGCGGCTGGCGCGCAGCGTGCCGTTCAGCACCCAAAACAGCGCCACCAGAAACGCCGCCATGCCCATCGAGAAAAAGAACATGAACACGTTCGGCTGCTGCACGAACGCGTCCTGAAAGTCCCGGGGCAGGAGCCGCATCAATTGGGACGCCAGTTCAGGCGCCCAAGGGCCGGCGGCGGCGAAATTAACCATTACAAATCCGTCTTGAGCCGAGCCCTGACCTGTATCTCGCCCGGAAGCGGCGCACAACGGTCAGCGGCGCCGCACTGCAGCAGCGGCCTATTGATCGGCAGGCTGTGCCTCAGTTCCGGTGCGAAATTGTGGCGGCGTGTAACCTTCTGGCGCCGCGTCGTTTGGCACCTCGGTTTCGCCTTCTTGGGGCCCCGCCCGCCTCACGGGGAGAGCGAATTGCGAGCTGTCCTGGGGGCCGCGCTGCAAGCTGGTGAGTTGCCAGATGGTGCGTCCATTATTGGTCGCCCATAGGACAACGCCATCGTCGGTCACGCAGGCGTGCTGCGGTCCTTCATCGCGCGCGCGCTCCCATTCCGTTCCCGACTGCCCCAAATGCGAGCAGACGCCGACCCAATCCATGCTGTCCGCGATCTCGCCGTCCCACCACATTTCAGGCCCTTCCGCCGGCTGTCCTATGACATGAGGCGCGACCACGGCCCGGCCCATTAGCATGCTGATGACGAAGCCCGCGCCGGTCTCGCGATCCGTCACCCGCACAACCGGCTGGTCCGCGACCGTCGTTTCGATGCGCAGTTGGCGCCCGTCCCTGATCATAAGCACGGGCGCGATCGACCCGCCGTCTAGCGTGATCAGCGCCTCGGCCCGGTACGCGGCCTGAAACAAATCCGGAAACGCCGTCGCCGCGGCCGAGGCCGGCGGGCCGATCGTTGGCTGCCGTTCGCTGGGCGCATTGGGGCCACACCCGGCTGCGGCGAGAACCGCAATCGTGGCGACCAGGACGTTGCGCATCAGCCGTTCTCCCCGACCCAGCCCATGTTAGCAGTCCGGCCGACCTGACGGAACAGGAACCGACGGCCAGCGCGCCATCGGCCAGCGCCGTCTGGAAAACCAGCCGCTTTGTCGCAAAATCTGCCCGGTTTGGCGCCGGCTGTAGCGGCGGCCTTGCCCCAGCCCCGCGCAACGCACACAAATCGGCCAAAGACGGGCAAAAGCCCTGATAGCGCCCTGGAGCCCCGCATGAGAACGTCCATCCTCGCCGCCTGCCTGCTCGCCACCACCGCTTTGACTGGCTGCGCCACCACCGCGCTCACTCAGTCCAGCGCTCAAGACCCGGCGGCCTTGGCGCAATACCAGGCGGCGGTGGCCGAGGTTGCGCGGCTGAGCGCCGAGGCGAACACCAACGTCTTGCTCGCGCCTTGGACCGGTCCCTACGGCGGCGTACCGCCCTGGAACGAA
This sequence comes from Alphaproteobacteria bacterium, assembly GCA_031379565.1. Lineage (GTDB taxonomy): Bacteria > Pseudomonadota > Alphaproteobacteria > Caulobacterales > Aquidulcibacteraceae > Vitreimonas. The sequence goes on along the minus strand of JANNFH010000482.1, from coordinate 4,325 downwards.
GCGGAAGCCTCCCGCTTTCCGGCGGCGTTCGAGACCGGTGTCGCGCTGTTGCTGGCGGAGATTGAAGTGATCGCCAAAAATCCAGCGGCGCCCACGTTCGTCAACACCGTGGCCGCGTTCGAAGATTCTGGACGCCATCTCAATCGCGCGCAAAGCTTGTTTTACACGCTCACCAACAGCAACGCCACCGAAGCCATCCAGGCGGTCGATGCAGAGTGGTCGCCGCTTCTCACCGCCGCGGGTGACCAGATTACCTTCAACCGTGCGCTGTTTAACCGCATCACCGCGCTCCACGCCCAACGCGCCAGCCTCAATCTGAGCGCCGAACAACGCCGCGTGCTTGAGCGCGCCTATGATCAATTCGTGCGCGCCGGCGCGGCGCTAACGACAGCGCAGCAAACCCGGCTGGGGGAGATCAACACCACGCTCTCAAGCCAGTTCTCCGAGTTCAACCGTCGCCTGCTTGTCGACGAAGACGCCGCCATCTTCATCACCGACCGCCGCGATCTCGCGGGCTTGCCCGACAACATGATGGCGGCCTATGCCGCTGCTGCGTCGGGGCGTGAACACGAAGGCCATTGGGCGATTGTGAACACCCGCTCCAGCGTCGATCCGTTCTTGACCTTCTCATCAAACCGGGCGCTGCGCGAGCGCGTCTACCGCGCCTTCAAGTGTCGCGGCGACAATGGCGATTCCAACGACACCAATGCGATCATCACCGAGATCGTGCGATTGCGCGCTGAACGCGCGCAATTGTTGGGCTTCGCCACCCACGCCAATTTCCGCATGGACGACACCATGGCGCGCGATCCCGCCCGGGCGCAGGATTTGATGATGCGGGTGTGGCCGGCGGCGGTCGCGCGCGTGCACGAGGAAGTGGCCGACATGCAGGCCATCGCCAACCGCCAGCACGCCAACATCATTATCGAGCCCTGGGATTACCTCTATTACGCCGAGCAAGTCCGCCGCGAGCGCTACAATCTCGATCAGAACGAACTGATGGCATATTTCGAACTCAACAACATGATCAACGCCGCGTTCTGGATGTCGGAGCAATTGTACGGGCTCACCTACACCGAGATCACCGGCCAGGTGACGGTGTTCGATCCCTCGATGCGGGTGTGGGAAGTGCACGAGCGCGACGGGACCTACCTTGGGCTATTCTACGGCGATTATTTCGCACGCGCGGGAAAATCCTCCGGCGCTTGGGCGCAGGAATATCAAAACTACGAGACTTTTACCGGCGAAACGGTGACGACGATAACTTCCAACAACAACAATTTCGTCAGCGGCGCACCGGGCGAGCCCGTGCTCATTTCCCTCGACGACGCGCAGACGCTGTTTCACGAATTCGGCCACGCCCTCGACGGCCTCATGAGCCGGACCAATTATCCGAGCCTCTCGACCACGCCGCGCGATTACGTCGAGTATCCCAGCCAGGTGCACGAACATTGGGTGTTGACGCGCCCGGTGCTCGATCGTTTCGCCCGGCATTATCAAACCGGCGCGCCGATGCCCGACGCCTTGGTGCAGCGCGTCAACAACGCCTCAACCTTCAACCAAGGCTATACGACCGTGGCCTATCTCTCCTCGGCGCTGGTCGATATGGCGCTGCACAATCGCGCCGAGCCGATCGCCGACCCCGACGCGTTCGAGCGTGAAACTCTGGCCAGCCTGGGCATGCCGCGCGAAGTCGAGATGCGCCACCGGTTGCCGCAATTCGGGCACTTGTTCCAAAGCGATTCCTATTCGGCCGGCTATTATTCCTACCTCTGGTCGGAAGTGATGGACGCCGACACTTGGGAAATGTTCGTGGCTTCGGGCGATATGTTCAATCCCGAACTCGCCGCAGGCATGCGCAACATCATCCTGGCGCCCGGCAACACCACCGATCGCGCCGAGGCCTACCGCCAGTTCCGCGGCCGCGATCCTGATCCGGATGCGCTGCTGCGCGCGCGGGGTTTTCCCGTCGGCGCACGCTAGCGTTGGATATTTTAGCGCCGATTGCTATGGGCGCGGGTGGCGGGCGGCCGCCCTGATCACGCCCTTGTGTAGCGCCGCCGCACTGCCTGCGATTGGCGGTAAACAAGGAGCGGTGCAAAGGGAAGGAAAGGCGCGCGCGCCGATCACCCGTTGATGCGGGCGAGCGTGGCCGTGCTGTAGATGGGGGCCGCGATGTCAACGCCAACCAGCAATTCTACGCCCGTCACCGTGTTTGACCGCGCCAACACCGCCGTGCCGTGGCTGGTCGGGACCGGCAAATGGGGCGGCGCGCTCGGGACCCGAATCGATCTCACTTATTCTTTTTCGGCGAACCCCGCGACGTTCAAGCCTAATTACGGCGATGGGCTCAACGAGCCGGGCTCGATGCAGGCCCTGGCGGCGTTCCAGAAAACCGCCATCGCCGCTGGCCTCGCCGCCTGGTCGCTGGTCGCCGACATCACATTCGTGCAAGTGGCTGAATCCGCCACCGAGGTCGGCGACGTCCGGTTCGGAATTTCGTCAAAGGTCGCCCGAACCGGTCACGCCTATCTGCCCGAAGACGTCCCGGAAGCGGGCGACGTCTGGTTCAGCCCGGTCAATTGGACCGACAATCTGCAACGCGGCTCGTTCGACGCCTACGTCATTCTGCACGAGATCGGCCACGCGCTCGGCTTGGAGCACACTTTTTCAGCGCCCGTGGTCGCGCCAACCCAGTTCGACAATCATTTTTATTCGATCATGGCCTACAAGGCGAGCCCATGGTCTGACCCGGTCACCGGCGGCACCGGCACTTTTTATCCGACAACGCCGATGTTCTACGACATCCTGGCGATGCAATCGATGTACGGGAAGAACCTCTCCGCGAACACCGGCGACACCACCTACACATTCAACCAAGGCACGCAATATTTCGAGACCATCTACGATACGGGCGGCAACGACACCATCCGCTTCGTTGGGACAGAAGCCTGCACCATCAATCTCGTGATCGGCGCGTTCAGCAGCCTGAGCGCCACCATCAGCTTCGACGGCGGCGCCAGCAAGGAGACGGTGTGCATCGGCCCGAGCACCGTCATCGAGAACGCCATTGGCGGCGACGGCGACGACCACCTCATCGGCAACAGCGCCGCGAATGTGCTGCAAGGCAGCGGCGGCGGCGATACGCTTGAAGGCGCCGGCGGCGGCGATACGCTCGACGGCGGCGCCGGCAATGACGACATGATCGGCGGCGGCGGCAACGACATCTACATCGTTGGCGAGGGTGGCGATACAATTACCGAAGCCGCGGGCGGGGGAACCGATCTCATTCGATCTGTCATTTCGCAAACGCTTGGCGCCGAGGTTGAAAATCTGACGCTGAAAGGCGCCGCCGCGATAAACGGTGTCGGCAATGCGCTGGCCAACACCCTCACCGGCAATGGCGCCGGCAACACGCTCAATGGCGGCGGCGGCGCTGACGTGCTTCGCGGCGGCGGCGGCAATGACCTTCTCAACGGCGGGCTCGGCGCCGACACGCTGACGGGCGGCGCAGGCGCGGACCTCTTCGTGTTTAATGCCGCGCCCGGCGCCGCCAATCGCGATGCGATCACAGATTACAACGTAGCCGATGATACGATCCGACTCGAGAATTCGGTGTTCGTAGGCTTGGGCGCGGCGGGCGCTCTGGCGGCGGGGAAATTCTTTATCGGCGCCGCAGCGCACGATGCGGGCGACCGCATCATCTACGATGCAGCCACCGGAGCGCTCTATTTTGATACAGACGGCGTAGGCGGCGCGAGCCAAATCCAATTCGCGACGCTCTCAGCAGGCCTTGCGCTCACCGCCGCCGATTTCGTCGTGATTTAGCGCCTGCAAGGCGCGTGGGACGGGCAAAGCAGGCCGCGCGTCTATGACCCCCGTCACGGCGCGCTTTCCCCGCGGATAGGTTAACGTAGCCAATCGCTGCCCACGCACATGTTTCGGGGAAGTTCCGGCCCGGCGCCTCCCCAGGGATGCACTTCGACAAGACCGCACCAGAAAAAACGTCTAAGGTGACGGGCCAAAGGGAATTCCGAGCCGCGCGGCAGCGCCCGCGCGAATCAAGAGCAACGCCAAGTTAACGGAGCGAGCATCATGACCACGCTGACGCCAACGCTACTTATTGGCGCTGATAACCTAATCGACAACATCGACGACCTCAGCACGTGGGCCATTTTCGGCGCGCAGGCCGCGACTTCGTTCGGCATCGAGCTTGCGCTCGAAAACCGGATTGTGTTTCACGGCACGGGTTTCGGCGCCTATTCCGGCAACATGCCAACGACGGGTTCGATCACCAGCCTCACAATCACCAACCTCGACAGCGG
>JANNFH010000453.1:0-2181 GCA_031379565.1 Alphaproteobacteria bacterium | reverse complement strand
GGACGGCGCCTTTCAGCGTACGCTTGAATTTCGCGGCCCTGATTTGGATTCTTCGACGCCCGCTGAACTCATGGGCAAAACCGCCCGGCTGCAGAATGTGCTCGGGCGCTTCGGTTCAGGCTGGTGCATCCAGATGGAAGCCCGCCGCGCGCCGGCGCTCGGCTACCCCGACAGCTCCTGGCCTGACGCGCTGTCGTGGCTCATCGACGAAGAGCGCCGCGCCGTGTTCGAGACCGCGGGCGCCAGGTTTGAGAGCAAATATTTCCTGACGCTCACTTGGCTGACGCCGGCGGAGCGGCAAGGCAAGCTTGAGAGCTTTCTGTTTGAGGGCGGCGGCGAGGCGAAGGGCCAAGTCGACTATCGCCTTCATCTCGAAAGCTTCGCGCAGAAATGCGATGAGCTAATGGCGCTGTTGGAAACGCAAGTTCCTCACGCCCATTGGCTCAACGACGAAGAGACGCTGACCTATCTGCACGATTGCATTTCGGACCGGTCGCATCGCGTCGCTGCCCCATCGCCGCCGTTTCATCTCGATGCGCTGTTGCCCGACGCCCCGCTTGTGGGCGGTCTGGCGCCCAAGCTCGGCGCCAAGCATTTGAAGATCATCTCGGTCAGAAGTTTCGTCACCGAAACCGAGCCGGGTCTTTTGGACGCGCTCAATCGTTTGGCGATTTCCTATCGCTGGATGACGCGCTTTTTGCCGCTGGGTCGCGAAGAGGGCCGCCGTGAACTCGAAAAGACCCGGAAGCGCTGGTTCTCCAAACGGAAGGATTTGCCGACACTGCTGCGCGAGGCGTTGTTCAAAGAAGAATCCGCGCTGCAGGACAATGACGCGGCCAATCAGGCTGCGGACGCTGATCTGGCGTTACAGGAATTAGGCGCCGAGGCGATCGCGGTCGGCTACGCCACCTTGGTCATTGTCGTCGCCGAGCGAAACGAAGACGCCGCCAACGAAGCCGTGCGGCAAATCCAACAGGTGACGGACGGATTGGGTTTCGTCACGCAAGTGGAAAGCGTCAACGCGGTCGAAGCCTGGCTTGGGTCTCTGCCAGGCCACGCCTATGCCGACGTGCGCCGGCCCATTCTTATGACGCCGTCGCTCGCGCATTTGCTGCCCACGAGTGCTGTCTGGGCGGGCCCCGAACGCAATTGTCACCTCAACGCAGCGCCGCTGATGCTGACGGCGACCGACGGAGCAACGCCCTTCCGGCTCGATCTTCATGTGGGCGATGTCGGTCACACCATGATCGTCGGCCCGACCGGCGCCGGCAAATCCGTGCTGCTGGCGACGTTGGCGGCGCAATTCCTGCGCTACCCGGAAGCTCAGGTGTACCTGTTCGACAAGGGCCGCTCCGCTCGCGCGATCTTCTTGGGTCTTGACGGCGATTTCTTCGATCTGGGCGAAGAAGATGCGCTTGGCCTGCAGCCATTCGAGCGCATTCACGAGCCCGAAGAACGCGCCTGGGCGCTTGACTGGATCGCGGGGCTGATCGCCGCCGCCAATCTATCGGTCACCCCGGAGATGCGTGCGGAGTTGTGGCGTACACTCGAAATCTTGTCCGTACGGCCGATCGAAGACCGCACGCTCACGCTTTATGTGGCGCTCGCGCAAGACGCCGAAGTGCGCGCCGCGCTGCAGCCGTTCACGCATGCGGGACCGTACGGGCGGCTTTTGGATCACGATCATTCGACTCTCGGCTATGGAAGCGTCCAGGCTTTCGAGATGGACGATCTCATGCGCCGGCCCCAAGCCGCGGGCGCAGTCCTCGCGGCACTCTTCCATGTGCTGGAACGGCGCTTTGACGGCAAGCCCACGCTTCTAGTGCTCGACGAAGCCTGGCTCTTCCTGAAGGACGCATTCTTCTCCGCGCAGATTCAAGATTGGCTGAAGACGCTGCGGAAGAAAAACGTTGCGGTGGTGTTCGCGAGCCAAGAACTGGCCGATGTCGAAGCAAGTGCGATCGCCTCCACCATCATCGAAGCCTGCCTGACGCGCATCTACTTGCCCAATGACCGCGCCCGCGAACCGCGCTCGCGCGCTTTCTATGAGCGCCTGGGATTGAATGCCCGCCAGATCGCGCTGATCGCCAACGCGACGCCGAAGCGGGATTATTACCTGGTCAGCCGTGACGGCTGCCGCCTGTTCGAACTGGGTCTTGGTCCCGCAGCGCTCGCTTTCGT
>JANNFH010000443.1:0-4158 GCA_031379565.1 Alphaproteobacteria bacterium | reverse complement strand
CCTCATGGACGCATGGGGCGCATATTGCCTCCACGCGCCGTCCAAAGCTCACACTGTCTAGTGTCTCGTTTCGGGTGCATTTGCGCCATTCGCGCGACAAAACAATTCGGCTCAATTTCGCCGGGAGCGGTCATTCGCCGGATGGGGGAAGCCGCGCCCGATCCCGGAGAAGCGCGCCCTTAGCAGGCGCGTGGAACAGAAGTTCCAAGGTTGCGCGTTTGAGGGATTTGGGCGCTGCGTTTTCGTCGGTGAAAAGACTGCTTCCCCGTTCATGCACTCAGAGCTCTTCCAGAGCCCGGTTGATGAGCGCTTGTTCCGCGGCGGTCATCGCCGTCTGCGCGGCTTGACGTCGATTGGCCTCAGGCATGCCGTTGATCGCGTACACAAGCGTAGTTTGAGTGCGAACATTCCACCAGAGGCCGGTCATCCAACCGTAGGCGTCGCCGCAATGGCCGCGCCATTCAGCGCTGTCGGCCCCAAAAAATCGATCGCTCGGGCGCCCTAGCGGAATCTGCATCCCTAGTCCGTAGGCCTGATAGAAGCCGTTCTCGGAAGCGCCGTTCGGCGCTTCTGGCGAAAACATCCATGCCGACGTTTGCATGATTTCAGGCAACGAACCCGCCGCCAGAAAATGGCGCGCAAGCACGTCCAGGTCAGCAAGGCTTAAGCGCAGGCCGCCATGCGGCGCAAACGCGAACCCGTTTGTTGCAACGCGGTAGTCGGCCGCCGTTGAGCTTGTGTCGCTTTCCGCTCGGTAGAGGGCGATGTCCGGCGCCGGTGGCGGATTGGCGTCTACTTGCGGCGTCCACGCCCCATCGATCCAGCGACAGGCGGCGGCGGCGCGCGCCCGTTTGCGCTGCGAGACACCGCTCCAATTATAACCGATATCGAGGTCACGCGGCGCAAACACGCTGTCGCGCATGAATTGATCGAAGCGCACGCCCGTTACGCACTCTGCGATTTGAGCGATGACGGCGAAATTTGTGTCGCTGTACGCAAACCAAGCTCCGGGCGCTTCGCTCGCCGGTGAAAACCAACCGCCGAATTCGGGTTCGTGTAGGGTGCGGTCGAGCCGACCCAGGAGCGGCTGATTGAAGGGCACTGGAAAGTCGTCGCCGTTCCTCAGGCCGCTTGTATGCGAGAGCAGCATGCGTGCCGTGATGGGGATTTTGGGAAACGCAGGGTGGCGAAGCGGCGCGCCTAGATACGTGGAAACGTCGGCGTCAAGATCGACCAATCCCCTCGTCGCCAGTGTCATGAAGCCCGCGGCGCTGACCATTTTCGACACCGATGCGACGCGAAAGGGCTGGCGCTGGCTGAATGATGACCAACGATTCCCCGGATGGAGGGCCATGCCTTCCGCGCGATGGCGCATGGCAGCGCCACGTCGAACAATGTAGCCGGCGGAGAGCATCCCCTCTGCTTCATCCAAGAGTGAGCGCGGCCGCGAGCAAAGCGCCCCTGTCAAACGCTTCAACAACAGCCGCCGGGTCGCGAGGAACGTCATTCATCGGTTCCTGTGTAAAGCGCCCAGGCGCTGGCGAGGTCCCGGACGATGTGGCCGAGAGACTTGTACGCCGTAATCCGCTCATCGCTCTCGCGTCCGACAATCTTTCCAGCAAGCACTTGGCCGATTTCGCCGGCGATGGCCACCGATGATGCGCGGCAGTGGGAATTTCGCCGAAGGCAGCGTGAGCTTGCGTAAGGTGACCGCACAGGGACGCTGCGCAGTGAATGACGTCTGGGAGCCGTCACGGGCTACCGCCACGCGCTGACCGCTCCGCGTTGGCGAATCCAATCAGCGCGGCGATTTGCAGGATCGGGCCAAGGATAGCGGCGGGGAGCATTAGCAGCAGTCCCCAGGCGAGACCGCCCGCGCCCGCGGCTTGACCCGCCAATCCAGCAAGCAGCGCAATCAGCCAAACGGCAGCCGCCGAAAAGCCCACCACGATTGCCCAACCGGCCTTCGCGCCTCGCGTCTGGAGGTGTGCGCCCATAGCAAACGTACCTGTCACTTGCATGATTGGCGCGAGGAACGCGGTGACGTTAGAGATCAAATTATTGACATCGGCGCTCCCGGTCGAAGCAGTCAACGGGGGCGCCCAATAGGCTGCCCCACTAATGAACGCGGCAATCAACAGTCCCCATCTGAGTGGTGCAAGGCTTTGCATAAGGAGCCCCCAAATCCGCAAACGCATTCCACCGTGCCGTTCGCCGCGCGCCTATAGTATGGGCTGCTGCCGGTTTCGTGACGCCTTCCTAAGCTAACGCCTCCTGGTTTTCGAACGCCATTGGGCTGAGATAGCCTAGCGTCGAGTGACGTCGCTGAAGATTATACCACCGCTCAACGTAATCGAACACATCCGCCTTGCCTTCGTCACGCGTTCGATAGGTCTTGCGCGCTGTCCGTTCGGGCCGGTGCGCGCCGTAGCAGCTATTTCATCGAGCGGCGCAAATTCTCCAAACGTGCCTCCTGCCAGCGCTCTAGCTCACAAAGGTCGACTTGGTCGTGCTCCTGGACGCGACGGCATGGAGCACTACGCCTACAAACGCGAGACATCCCAGCAATATCCAGGCGTCCGCCTTCGCTTGTGCGATCGCGAAGATGCAGAGAGCGGCGGCCAACAACGGCGCGATCAATGTCTTGGGCGTCAATTTTCCCTCGCGGCGCTTCAGCACGGGTAATGCGCCCGCGCAAAGCAAATAGACAAACATGCGACTCAAGGAGCTAACGATGGCGAGCCACACAAAGGCCCCGCTCACCGCCAACGCGCCCGCCAATAGACCGGTGAATAGGATAGCGTTTGCCGGCGTCGCCCACCGCGCCTCTACTTTGCCAAACCAGGGGGGAAGCGATCGCGCCGCCGCCAATGCAAACGGCAAACGGGGCGTCGACAACATCGAGGACGCAAGGTTGCCTCCGATCGAGAAAAGCGCGGCCAGGGTCATGACGACGACGCCCGCCGGCCCTGCCAGAACGCGCGCCGCCGCCGCGAGCGGCGCGCCTTCTACCGGCTCTCCGCGGGTGATCGCCACATAGGAGAGCTGCACCAGAAAATACAACAATGTCATCGCGATGATTGTGCCGATGAGGGCGCGCGGGATGGTGCGTTTCGCCTCCTTTGTTTCACCCGATGTCATGGTCGCGGCCTCGAACCCGACAAACGCGTAGAGCAGAAGGAGGCTTACCCCGCCCAGGTCGGCCAAGCTTGGCGGCGCCGGTGGCGCCGCGATGTTGGGGAAGAACACAATAAGCCCGCCAACCGACAACAGGACGAGCGGCGTGATCTTCAGTACGGTCAGGATGTTCAGCGTGCCTATGGCCTGCTTCACGCCAAGGACGTTCACGCCGGCTGTCACCGCAAGCAGAAGCAGCAAGGCGCCAATGCGCAGAACGCCCTCATCCAATCCAGGTGCAAAAGCGGCCGCGTACGTGACGAGGACATTCGCGTTTGCAGCCAACGCGGCCACGCGTGCAATATAGAGCAGCCAGCCGGCCTGGAAACCAGCGAGACCGCCAAACGCGGCTGAAGCATACACGATGGGTCCGCCTGTCTCATCGCTTAGCTTGGCAAGTTCGGCAAAGACGACCGCGATGGCCAACATCAAGGCGCCAAATATCAAAAAGAGATACGGGCTGAATACCCCGATGCTGGCCACGAGTGTTGCAGGAATTGCAAAGATCCCCGCCCCGATCACGCCATTGAGCGCGACGAACGTCGCTCCGAGAAAACCGATGTCGCGCTTCAATGCTGGCTCTGTCACACCTGCATTGAAGATCGCCCCAGGCGCTGACGCAACCGCGCTCTTAGAGTTACAACCGGAAAGCGCCTTATTAGCGCGTCGCCCTCTCCAGCGGCGGCATTCGCCTACGCGAAAACTCGCAATCGCGTCTTGGCGACCGGGTATCGGCGCGCCGGAAAGTCCGAACTGGGCCATTAGTGCTGGTTCGCTGCGCCGCAGCAAAATGGCAAGGTCGCTCCAGACCTGCCATTCCCGCATTATGGGGCGACCTCACGCTTTTCGCCGTGTGTGGACGGCTCTCCGTTGGCAAGGGTTATTTTGAAGGTTCTGCAGTGCTGGTCGGTGCGGCCGTGTGTTCGACCTGTTGATGCGGTACACAAGACCGCTGGCCATAATGCCTTCCGCGAAGACGGG
>JANNFH010000477.1:0-1943 GCA_031379565.1 Alphaproteobacteria bacterium | reverse complement strand
GCCGCGCGTTGCGTCCAACACCCTCGCCAACCAGCGCTTCCGCAAAACTCAGCTGACCCGTATGCTTCACCGACATCGCCGACTCCCAGGCATCCGCCACACAGGGAATCACAATTCGCCAATTTCGCAACACTCCCCTTGCGGGAGAAAGTGTCGCGAGCAAAGCGAGCGACAGATGGGGGGTGTTGGCTCAACCTCCGTAACGTCGCGCTTTCACCCCTCATCCGTCTTCGGCCCGCGGCCTCAGCCACCTTCTCCCACAAGGGGAGAAGGACGAAGCCAGAGCGCAACAGATTGTGCAGAGTAAATCGGCCAGCGCCACACGCCACGGAGTCCGAATTGCCGGCGCGGCTCGACGGCGAAGCTTGGCGTCGCGGTGAACGCGCGCCAAAAATAATGCAGGCGGCCCCACATGCGCCGTGAGGATTGCTCATCCACTCGAACCCTAGCGTGCTAGGTGGGCGCCAGGTGCTCCAGACCAGGGTCCAGAGCAGAGCCAGCTCCCGAGAGAGATGATACGGTCCCTGGGATGAAAGCGCCTCTCGAACGCCGCAGAAACCGCCCGCTCCGAATCTAGGCGCGTTGGGGCGCGTTCTCAAGCGGCGCCTTCGGTTTGGCGTGTCAGCGAGGCGACGCGGCCTGTGCCCTCGTCGCCCTCGACGTGGGCGTCGGCGCCTTGCTCATTCAGCCGGTCAATTTCAGCGCGGGCCCGCGCCAAGGCCGCGCCGGCGGCCTGGGTTTCGTCCATCAGCGCCAGCGCGGTGAGGACCAGGCGACGCAGGGCTTCCGGCTCGCCGGCATAAACCGCCATGCGGCTCTCCAGCAGCGCCGCCAAATCGGCCACCCGCCGCTGTTCGTGCGGCGCGCAGGCGATGGCGATGTCGCGCCCGTCGATGCGGACCAGAACCTCAGCCATCGCGCGCTTCCTTTGCCGCAGCGGCGAGTATTTGGACCGCTTCCGCCATTCGCTGGACACTTGCATCGGCGTCTCCAGGTTCCGCGAGCCGCTTCTCGACCGCGTCGATGGCCGCTTCCAGGCGCTGGGCGGATGCCGCGGCGGAGGCGGGAGGGGCTGCCATTTCCGCTTGAGATTACCAAAGCTTGCGATTCGACGAAACCCAGCTCTGCACCATCGGCGATGGACGCAAACCGCGCGCAAGGCTAAGCGAGGGCCTTGGTTCTCAGGGAGCGGCGAGATGAGCGTTAAGGTGGCGATCAACGGCTTTGGACGCATCGGACGCAACGTGCTGCGCGCCATCGTCGAGGCCCGCCGCACCGACATCGAAGTGGTCGCCATCAACGATCTGGGGCCAGTGGAAACCAACGCCCACCTGCTTCGTTTCGATAGCGTCCACGGCCGTTTCCCCGGTGAGGTGAAAGCCGGCGAGGATTGGATCGACGCTGGAACGGGCAAAATCAAAGTCACAGCGATCAAAAGCCCGGCCGAGCTGCCGCACAAGGCCCTCGGCGTGGACATCGCTCTCGAATGCACCGGCATCTTCACCGCGCGCGACAAGGCGGCTTTGCACCTGGACGGCGGGGCAAAGCGCGTCATCGTTTCGGCGCCGGCGGACGGCGCCGATTTCACCGTGGTTTATGGCGTCAACCATGAGGGGCTGACGAAGGACCATCTCGTCATCTCCAACGCTTCGTGCACGACCAATTGCCTGGCCCCAGTGGTGAAGGTGCTGCATGACGCGATTGGCATCGATCACGGCATGATGACGACAATCCATTCTTACACCGGCGACCAGCCGACTTTGGATACGCTGCACAAGGATCTCTACCGCGCCCGCGCCGCGGGGTTGAACATGATCCCGACCTCGACCGGCGCCGCGAAGGCGATTGGGCTTGTGATTCCCGATTTGAAGGGGAAACTCGATGGGATTTCAATCCGCGTGCCGACTCCCAACGTCTCGGTGGTGGATTTCAAGTTCGTGGCG
>JANNFH010000476.1:0-10660 GCA_031379565.1 Alphaproteobacteria bacterium | reverse complement strand
CGGGACGGGTTGGCCGCGCTGGCGCCCCGACGCGGAATTTCGTGCTGTCCGCGAGGCGTCCCGCCCATGACCGATGGTCCTAATGCCGAGCCAAAACGCGCCGGGGAGGGTGGACGTAAGCCCAGCCCCTCACCGAGACATTGCAGCTAAGTAATGGAATTTAGCGAGGTTTTCGCCCCCGTTCGAGAGCAACCTTGCGTCCGCGCGGGCATTCGCCTTTCTAGGGCCGCATTCGGAGGGCCGCTTGCGGTCGAACGGCGCGCGCTGAGCAAGGGCGACTAGAGCAAATGGACTTTGCCACTTTTGCCTGGCCGGAATTGACGCAGACCCTCCTCATTTTTCTGGCGGTGGGCTTTGTCGCGCAATTGGTCGATGGCGCGTTGGGCATGGCCTATGGTGTGATCTCCTCCAGCGTATTGTTGGCGTTCGGAGTGCCCCCGGCGCAGGCGTCAGCGACGATTCACGCCGCCGAATGCTTCACCACGGGCGCCTCCGGTATCTCGCACATGACCCACAAGAACGTGGATTGGCAGCTGTTTTTTCGGCTGGCGCCAGCCGGGATTATTGGGGGCGTGGCGGGCGCCTATGTGCTGACCGGGTTCGATCCGACTTTCGTCAAGGCGGTGGTGGTTGCCTATCTCGGCATTCTTGGATTGTTCATGCTGGCGCGCGCACTGCGTGGATTGAAAGAAGCGCCGCCGCGGCTGAAGCATGTTGTGCCGCTGGGGATTGTCGGGGGCTTTCTTGACGCCAGCGGCGGGGGCGGTTGGGGACCGGTGGTCACCTCAACGCTGCTCGGGCGCGGCCACACGCCTCGTTTCGTGATCGGCAGCGTCAACGCCGCGGAATTTTTTGTGACGCTGGCGATCTCGGCGACCTTCGTTTGGGCGATGCTGAACGGGCGCCTCGAGCTTGAGGGCGGGCTCGCCTCGGGTGCGGCCTCGCTCATCGGGCTGGTGGTGGGCGGGATCATATCGGCGCCGCTTGCCGGTTTCGTGACCAAAATCGTGCCGGCGCGGCTGCTGTTGGGCGCGGCGGCGCTATTGGTGGTCGGTCTGGCGGCTTGGCAGGGCGTTCAATTGTGGCCCAAGCTGCTGGAATACCCGATCACGGCCGAATTCACCCGTCTCATCAGCCCGCGCTAACCGCCAAAAGCAAACGCGGCGTTTACGACCTGGGGCGCAATGATTCCCCGAATGTTTCGCGGGTGCGCGCCGGCGTGGTCAATTCGGTCAATTCCGTTCTTGTCTCGGCGCTGTTCGGGCAAAGCTCGACGGGCAATTCGCCCGGCGTCGGCGCGGATCTGCTGGCGGCCCATGCCAAGGCGAAGGCCGGCGTTGGCATCGACGTCAATGCGACTTCCGCCGATCCGAATGCGCCGCTTGCCCCGGTGTGGACGCCGGGCCTGACGCCGGGCGCCTCAGTGCTGACCGGGCGCGCTTTCGCCGGCAAGGCGTTCTTCGATCTGGGGGCCAAGCTCTATTCCGATCTCGGCGCCGCCGGCGATTACAAGCGCCTGTTCGCGCTACATAGCGGCATCGCCACCTTGCAGGCGTTGGCGGCGAACGCGCAGGACGACAAGCTGTCGAAAGCCGCGAAGGCGCAAACGCAAGGGGCGTTCTCGCGCGGGCTGGCCGAGTTGCAGGCCTTCTTCGCGGAGCAGCAATTTGGAGATGTGCGCCTAGCGCAAGGCGACCGCGTCGATGAAGCGCAAACCACATTGGCGCTCGCGAGCACGAGCGAAGATTATCTCACCGGCATCATTCACAAAGGGTCGTTGTCCGGCAAGTTTGCCGGACTAGATGAAAATGCGCGCTTCGACATTGTCGCCACTTCTGCGGCGGGAACAGAACGGACCGTCGCCATCGACCTATCGCAGATGGGCTCGATCCCGCGTTCGCTCGGCAATGTGATCGGCTTCATCAACAACAAGCTCTCCGCCGCCGGCGCCGCCTCGCGGCTCGAAGTTTCCGACCAAACCCCGAAGACGACGATTTTAAAGGTCGGCGGCAAGACCATTGAGACCCGCTATACCGGCTTGAAGCAATACGCGCTGAAGGTGGATGTCCGGGCCGGCGAACGCGTGGCCTTCGAGCCGGTGACGGCGACGCCCGCCTTCTACGTTGTCGGCCAGGTCAATCATGGCGCGCGGCTGATCAAGCTTGAGGATGTTGGCGATACGGCCGGGCAACCGGTTTGGCTCGGCCGCCCTGGCGCGACCGCCGATCCGATGGGCGCCCACGTTTCCGCCGGGTGGTTTGGCCCAGGCGCGCCCTATGGCGGCGCGCCGGCCGGGGCGTTTGAACAAAAAAGCGTCGTGATGGAATCGGATGGCGCCAACAATTTCGAAATCGCGCTGGCCGCGCCCGGCGAAGCGGTGTTGAAGATCAACCTCTCGGAAGGGCGCGTGATTTCGATATCGACGGCGTGGCAGAGCGCCGACCGTGAAGCCTGGCGGGTACGCGCGGGAGAGAGCGACGAGCGCGCCCGGCTGAACGATCTGGCTGAACGGCTCACGCAATTGCTGCACGAGCAAGGATTGGCCGCAGGCGTCGATGTTTGGGAGAGCGGGACCGATGCTGGCCTTTCGGTTTTCACTGCCGATGGCGTCAGTGCGTCGAGCTTCTCCATCAGCGGCAGGGCTGTGTCGCTTGAGGCGATCGACCCGCCCGGCATGGTCGGGGGATTGCGCGACGGGGTGTTCGCGCGGCGCTTTGAAGCCGCGGGCGTTGCAGGCGCGAGCGATCTGTTTGTTGGCGCGCAGAGCTTTTTGATCAGCACGACCTCGCAAACCAGCACCATCAGCGTCGCCGGCGGTGAAGACGGCATCGACGCGGCGGCGCTGATCGCGGAGTTGAATGTCCAATTGCGCGAGCGCGGGTTCGCCGCGGCTGCTTCGTTCGAGGATGTCGCTGGCGCGCTAACCTTGCGGCTCGACGGGTTGCACGACCTCACCGCAGTCAGCGCGACGTTGAACGAATTGGACCACGACGCCGTGTTGCAGGCGCCGGGCGCGTGGGGGTCAGGCGGTTTGCCGAGCGCGGCCTCTGGCCAGCCTTTTGGCGACGGCCGGCGCACAAAAGCACTCGCTGGCTCACCGCTGCAAATTTATTCGGGCGCTGTCGATCTGCAAATCGTGGTGGAAACGCCGACGGGAAACAAAACCATCTCGGTTGCAGTTAGCGCGCTCGAACGGGCCGGCGATCCTGATCCCGCGCCCGGCGAATGGAGCACGGCGTTCAGGGCGCGGCTCGATGCGGCGCTGAACCAAGCGGGCGTCTATGTCAGCGCCTCGGGCGATCTTGCGAGCTGGACCACAGCTGAGAGTTCCGGACAGCGCATCCAATCGATCGGCATCAATGGCGATGCGCAGACGCTCACGGGCGGCGGGCCTGCTTTTGGCGTGGGCGGGGCGTTTTCGGCGGAGCGCAGCTTCACCAGCGCGCAGGCCGCCAGCGCGGCGGACCAGGAGATCGCAGCGTTGGCGAGCGATCAGAATGTGTCGATCACGTTCGCTACAATCTGGGGCGAGAGGACTGTGTCGGCGACGCTGGAAACCGGCGATCCGCGCACGCTGGAGAGCGCCGCGCTGCGTCTGAACGAAGCGTTGGCGGCGGCGGGATATGATCTGGGCGTGGCGGCGACGGATCTGAGCACGGGCGGGTCAGGTCTGCGCGCTATCTCTGGCGCCTCGCACACCATCCGCGGCGACATTGCCTTCATTCTCGGCGGCGAGGCGTTGGGCGTGACGTTGGACGCAATCGATTCTGGTAGTTCAACTGACGACCCGATCGATGCGTTAGGGGTAGCGGCGCGTGCGTCGCGGGGCGCGGCGGTCACCGAAGCCGTGCCCAGCCAATCCACGCTGAGCGCGCCGAGCGCGGGGGGCTCGGCGTGGTTTCCGGGGCGGGTGTTTGATGTCGCGATTGGCGCTGGCGCCGACGTGGCGACAGCGCGCGCAGTAGCGGCGGGCGCGGACGGCTCTGTTTACGTGCTGGCCGATCTTGACGGCGATGGCGCGACGCTGCCGATCAAGGGCGCGCGCGATGTGGCGCTGATCAAATACGATTCCGCCGGCAAGCAAGTATATTCGCGCATTCTTGGCGCGGCGAAATCGGCCAATGGCTACGCGCTGGCGGTCTCCGCGGACGGCAAGGTTGCGGTGGCCGGTTCGGTCGAGGGCGCCTTGTCGGGCGCCGGCGCGGAGAAAACCGGAACCGATTCGTTCGTGACCTTGTTCGATGCGGCAGGGGCGGAGCAATGGAGCATCCGCCGGGGCGCGAGTGGCAATGACGAAGTGCGCGCGATCGCGTTTGCACCCGATGGCGGGCTTGTTATCGCCGGCAAAACCGAATCCGCGCTCGGCCCGTCGCTCGCGCTTGGCGGTTCGGATGGCTATGTGCGCGGCTTTTCCGCAGCCGGGGCGGAATTGTTCACCCGCCAGTTCGGCACGGGGCGCGACGATGCGGCGAGCGCGCTGCTGGTGCGCAGCGACGGCGCCGGGGGCATGGAGATTTTCAGCGGCGGCACGGAAGACAATCGCGGCATCGTGCGGCGTTTCACCTATGCTTCGGGTGCGGGTTTTGCTGTCGGCGCGACCCGCGATCTCGGGTTTTTCTACAAGGGCGCGATCAATGCGCTCGCGGCGGATGGCGCATCGCTTTACGTCGGCGGCGAGGTTGGCGCGGATCGGTTGAGCTTCGGCAATTCCGCCCGCGGTGCGGTGGCCGGGCAAGAAGGTTTTGTGGCGCGGCTCGATGCCGGCCTGGTTTCGACGACGCTCGACCGGGCCAGCTATATCGGTTCGGCCCAGGACGATGCCGTGCGCGGGTTGGCGATCGTGGGCGGCGATGTCTATGCCGCGGGCGTCGGCGGCGGCGTGATTGCTGGTCAAGGCGCCGCCAAAGCCAGCGGCGGGTTTTTGGCGCGATTAGGCGATGACGGCGACATCGCCTGGACGCGCAGCTTCAGTTCGGCCGGCGGTGTGGTGACGCCGCTGGCGCTGGCGGCGGGCGCTTCGGGTGCTTCGGCTCTGGATGCGCTGGGCTTGCCGCGCGGCGTCGTTGCGGCGCGAGATTCCAATGCGCTTGTGTCACGCAGCGCGCTGCGCGTGGGCGATGAATTCTCCGTTGGCGCGGAGGGGCGTAGGGCGACGACAATAAAAATCACCGCCGGCGACACGCTGTCGTCGTTGGCGGGGGCGATCAACCGCGCCATTGGCGCTTCGGGGCGTGCGCGGATTGTCAAGGATTCGGGCGCCGAACGCATTGAAATAGCGGCGGCCGAGGGGCGCGCGGTGCACCTCGATGCGGGCCGCGCGGGGCGCGACGGCCTGTCGGCGTTGGGGCTTGGGCCAGGATTGATCGCCAAGAATTCCGGCGCGCGCGGCGCGCTCAAGAATTTTGGGCTCGGCCTTATCGGCGCCGATCTGAAGCTCGACACCAAGGCCGATATCGCCAAAACCAAAGCCGAATTGTCCGCCGCGATTTCGATTGTGCGCCTCGCCTACGAAGCGTTGCTGCACCCTAACGCCAAGGAACAAAGCGCTGCGGAAAAAGCGCTCGAAGCGCGCCGCCAAAACGCTGGGCCGGCGCCGGAAATCTACAACGCACAGCTGGCGAATTACAAAGCCGCGCTGGCGCGGCTGGGCGGGTAGCGCTGCCGACTTTTCGCCGAATGGAGACTTGAAGTCCGAGCGCGTAGGAGATCGCGAATTTCGAAATCAGCCCGAGCTTCCGGCTTGTTCAATCAATTGCAGGAACGCGAAAATATAGAGGTAGAACGCCGTCAGCGAGACCACCGACAAGACTTGCAGCCAGCGGCGGTGCGATAGCAGCAGAATCAGATAGCTGCCGAACAGCCACACGAGAGTGAGCCCAAGGCGCACGTAGTTAGCATTGCCGCCAGCGCCAATCGTCCGTTCCGGATGTTGAAGCGCAATCGCTTCCACCAAAATGTTCGCGGCCAACATCAGGCCAACTATCCAGCGTCGGCGACGATCAAAATAGTCGTCCAGTGTTCGCCACTCACTCAGGTTGGCAGGGGTTATAATTGTCGCGGCCAGATAATAGACCACACCGATCAAGGTCGGCAGAA
The DNA here is from genome assembly GCA_031379565.1 of Alphaproteobacteria bacterium. Taxonomy (GTDB): domain Bacteria; phylum Pseudomonadota; class Alphaproteobacteria; order Caulobacterales; family Aquidulcibacteraceae; genus Vitreimonas. The sequence goes on along the minus strand of JANNFH010000476.1, from coordinate 4,564 downwards.
AAAGACCCGGCAGGGTGATCGGGATACTGTCGAACTTGTGCCAAGCATACACGAAGTTGCTGAGCAGCTCGAGCAAGAGCTGCAAACCTAGCAACGGCATTATGAGGCCGAGGCGCGGTATCGGAGTTTCTCGGAGCAGGTTGCCGAAACCGTTGAGAAGCTGCGCCACACCGAGACCTAGCATCAGGCTGTAGAATGCCAGGAAGAATTCAAACTGACTCATGACACGCCCCGCCGGCCCGCACCGATGCTATGGGCTCCTGCGAAAAGGGATAGATTGAAAGTCGCCCGCTCCCCCATCTGTCTTATTTGAGGCCAACAGCGGACACCCGTCCACGACACACAACCTGGTGCCACGGGGGAGGATTGAACTCCCGACCTCGTCATTACCAATGACGCGCTCTACCACTGAGCTACCGCGGCTGCCGCTGTCGCATAAGTGCTTGCGAAAGACCGGCGCGTATAGCGCGGCGCTGGAGTCGAGGGAAGCCCGCCCTAGGGCTTCTTGCTCACGGGCGGAGGTCCCGGCTTGCCAGGGACGGAACCCGGCGCATCGCCGGGATTTGCCCCACACGTGCCGCGGATGGTTCGCCATGCCGCCGCCGACAGCGCAGGCGCTTGGCCTGGGCGGGCTCGGGCGCGGGCGGTGGCGGCGCGTTCGGCGGTGGCGGGGTGGGTCGAGAGTAGGGTCGGGATGTCGCTTTGCGTGCGCTCACCGGTGATTTCCGCCATGCGGTCGAAAAACCGCGCCAAGGCGCCAGGATCGATGCCGGCGGCGTCGAGATAATCCAGGGCTGCGCCGTCGGCTTCGGTTTCGTCGTCGCGGCTATAGCGCAATGCGGCCAGATTGACCGAGGCGATGGCGGCGGCTTGGCCAAGTCCGGCGCCGCCAAAAACGATGTCGAAAAACACCCCCGCGCCGACATTGCGGATGACGTTGGCCATTACGTGGTGGTGGTCAATGTGCGCGACTTCGTGCGCGAGCACGCCGGCGATTTCATCGGGGTGATCGGCGGCGGCGATCAATTGGTCGGTGATGACGATGGAATTGTCGGGCAGCGCGAAGGCGTTGGGGAACGGCGCCGAGACGATGGTCACTTCAATGGAATCGCGTAGCGCAATGTTGGGCGAGTGGCTGGCTTGCAGGAAACGGAAGGCGAGATCGGTGAGGAGAATGTTCGCCTCCTCGTCGCCTTCGCAGGCATCGCTCATGCCTTCGACCTGGGCGCGGGCGATGGCGCCGATCTGCTGCTGGTATTGCGCCGGCATGATCTGGGCGAGCGGCTCGGCCGCCAGCGGCACGCCGATAAGAAAGGCGGCGGCGAGGCAGAACGCAGCGCCCGTCAAACCGCCCACCAACGCGCGGCTCTCAACGCCTTGGGCGCGCGGGGTAAACAGATTTGGCGCGGCGGCTCTGAGCGCCTCTGCTGCATCGCCGGCTGCAAAGATCAGCCGTTCGCCGGTGTCTGGCGTGCGCTTGAGCATGATCTCGCCGTTGTCGTCGTCGGCGCGGCGAAGCTCGGCATAGGCCCATGTCAGGCGTACGCCGGCGGCTTCGATAGTGAGCGCGTCGGCGCCGATGTCGAAGCTGGCGGGTTTGGTGATCGCGGCGCGCCCATCTGCATACCTGGCGTCGACGAATCTGGCGTTCATTAGATCATCCCCACGCCGAGATCGAGATCGAAGGCGTCGGCGAAGCTCTCGCCGGCGCGTGGGCCCTCGACGATGCTCTGGCCAATCTCAGCGAAGCGCGGCGTCCCGATCAGTTCGAGGCGATTCATCACGTAACGCACCTGCAGCAGCCCCGCGAGCGGGGCGAGCAAGCCGAGCGAAAGGATGACGATAATCCAGCCGAGCAGAGTCACGCCGAACAGGCTCCAGGTTTTGGCGTGCAATTGAAAGCGGGCGCCGTCGAGGCTGATCATGGAAGCGATCCGGTTCATCGCCGCAGCCCGATAGGGCGCCCAGAACAGCAGCCAGAACACCAGCGACAGCAGCAAGATGGCGATGATAGCGGCGATGCCGATCGCACCGGCCATCGCCGGCTGCTGGATGTGCGTCAGCAATTTGGGGGCGGCGCCTGCGATCAAGGCCGCACTGATGATGGTGACAACCCAGGCCGCAAGCCACGCCAGCAACGGCCCGAACCAGCCCAGCGCGAACGGCCACCACAAGCCTTTCGCGTCGCCTTCAGAATCGCTGACGAACTCGAACGGCTGATCGCCGAAGCGGGCGTTTTCCCAGAGCATGCGGGCGCGGTTCATGCGCGCGATCGGGGTGTACCAGCCCAGCGTCAGGCCTTGCAGCACCGACCAGCCCCACGAAGCAAAGGCGAAGCTCCAGCCCGAGCCGGCAAGCCCAAGGCGAATGCCGCGCCAGCGCGTGCGCGAGAGCTGGTAGCGCCGCATCCAGAACCGCGCCGCCGCGATCAGCGGCACGGCGAAGACGTAAAAGCCGAGCGTGAGCCAGACGGCGGTTGTGGGCGCCATCATGAACGGGGCGATGTAGAACACGAAGATGGCCGGCAGGAAAAAGCACGGCAGCGAAATCAGAAAGCCGCGGAAGAGGTCAAACCCCGTGCCGGTGTATTCGAAGCTGTCGCCCATGATTCGGGCGCGCGACCAGACCCGGCGGCGGATCGACGTACGCGCCCAGAAGCGGTAGAGCGTGAGCGTGATGATGCTGAACAGCGCATTCTTCAGCGCCAAGCCGAAAACATTGCGCATCTTGCCGGAGTGCGAAAAGGATTGCGTCGCCGCAGCATCGATGGTCATGACACGCCCGCGCCCCTTCTACCGGTCCAGATGAGCACAAAAAAGCCGCCGCCGCAGCCCAATCCCCGCGCCAAGCGCCTGGCCGAGGCGCTGAAAGCCAATCTGGCCCGGCGCAAGGCTGCCAAGAAGCCCAAATAGGACCTCACGATGGGCGGCTTGCCTCCGTCATTCAGCCACCTCATAAGGTCGCGCCAAGGCGGGCGGGCGAGAAGCGAAAGAGTTTCATGGATCGTATCGCCATTACCGGCGGAGCGCCGCTCCGGGGAACTATCCCGATCTACGGGGCCAAAAATTCAGCGCTGAAGCTCCAGGCGGCCGCGCTGCTATCGGCCGAGCCCTTGGTGCTCGAAAACATGCCCGATCTCGCCGACACGCGCTTCATGGCGCAATTGCTGGCTTCGCTTGGCGTCGAAGTGGCTTGGATCAAGGAGGCGCGCACGCTGCGGCTGCACGCCGCGGAAATCGCCTCCACCATAGCGCCCTACGATCTGGTGCGGAAAATGCGCGCCACCTTCAATGTGCTGGGACCGCTGCTGGCGCGCGTGGGGCACGCCACCGTCTCGCTGCCCGGCGGCTGCGCCATCGGCGCGCGCCCGGTTGATTTGCACTTGCAGGCGTTTGAGGCGATGGGCGCCGATATCCATATCGAGCAGGGCTATGTCAAAGCCGCCGCCCTGCGCGGGCTCAAAGGCGCAGAGATCAAGCTCCCGTTCGTCTCGGTTGGCGCGACCGAACACGCGATGTTAGCCGCGGTGCTGGCCAAAGGCGACACGGTGTTGAACAACGCCGCGCGCGAGCCGGAAATTATCGATCTGGCCGATTGCCTCAATGCCATGGGGGCCAAGGTCGAGGGTGCGGGAACGAGTGAAATTTGCATCGCCGGCGTGGCGAAGCTCAAGGGCGCCAAGCACGCCGTCGTGGCCGACCGCATTGAAGCAGGCACTTACGCCGTCGCCGTCGCCGCTGCCGGGGGGAATGTGTTACTCGCTGGCGCGCGCTTCGAGCATCTGGGCGCGTTGATCAAAGTGCTGCGCGCGGCGGGCGTCGAAATCGACGCCGAGGGCCGAGGATTGCGCGTCAAGCGCAATGGCGGAAAACTGGCCCCGGCGGATTTTGAAACCGAACCATATCCGGGTTTCCCCACCGATCTGCAAGCGCAGACCATGGCGCTCATGTGTTTGGCTGACGGCCGCTCGCGCATTCGCGAAACGATTTTCGAAAACCGGTTCATGCATGCCCCCGAACTGGCGCGGCTTGGCGCGCAGATCGCGGTGCATGGCAATGAAGCGATCGTCACCGGAGTTGAAAAGCTGCTCGGCGCGCCGGTGATGGCGACTGATTTGCGCGCCTCGGTGAGCCTCGTGATCGCTGGGCTTGCGGCGGAGGGTGAAACTTTGGTGAACCGGGTGTATCATCTCGACCGCGGATTCGAGGGCTTGGAAGCCAAGCTCGCCGCCTGCGGCGCACACGTGGCGCGTCAAGCGGGAGAGTAATTGTGAGACGACGCCGCCTCTCTTGTCCTTCTCCCCTTGTGGGAGAAGGTGGCGCTCGCGACAGCGAGCGTCGGATGAGGGGTGTCGGCGCTCGCTCGCGGGGTGTCGCGCATGCACCCCTCACCCGACGCAACTTCGTTGCGCCTCCCTCTCCCACAAGGGGAGTGTTGCGAAATTGGCGAATTGTGATTCCCTGTGTGGCGGATGCCTGGGAGTCGGCGATGTCGGTGAAGCATACGGGTCAGCTGAGTTTTGCGGAAGCGCTGGTTGGCGAGGGTGTTGGACGCAACGCGCGGC
>JANNFH010000422.1:0-25720 GCA_031379565.1 Alphaproteobacteria bacterium | reverse complement strand
ATGACGCTATGGTCCATCCCCATATCCATCCCCATGTCGCGCATGGTGAGATTGGGGATTTCCCTGAGCGGTGGGACTTCCGCGCTCATGCCAAGGCGCGGCGCCAAAGTCGCGCGCCCCATACCGGAGCGGTCGATGGCTTCCGAGACGATGGTATAGGCGCGGTCCTCGGTCGGCTGGACGATCACGTCATAGGTTTCAGCGTTCGAGATCTGAAGCTCATCCACTGCAACGGGGCGGACGTTTTGGCCGTCGGCCTGGACCACGATCATCTCAAGGCCCGGGATGCGGACGTTGAAGATCGACATCGCCGATGCGTTGATGATGCGCAGCCGCACACGCTCGCCGGGCCGGAACAACCCAGTCCAATTCTCCTCAGGCCCGTGACCGTTGATGAGATAAGTATAGGTTGAACCGCTGACATCCAAGATGTCACGCGAGTCCATGCGCATCGAGGCCCACATGCGCCGGTCGGCGGCGCTCATGCGGTCTTGGCCGCCCAACAATCCGGCGACCGTCGTACGTTGATGATTGAAATAGCCGGGACTCCGCTTCAGGCGTTCCAGAATTTCGTGCGGATGCAGGAAGCTCCAATCGGATAGCACGAGCACGTGCTCCCGATCATACGCGATTGGATCGGAATTGGCGGGATCGATGACGATAGGGCCATAATGACCCATCGCTTCCTGCAATCCCGAATGGCTGTGATACCAATAGGTGCCCGCTTGGCGGATCGGAAACTCGTAGACGAAGGTTTCGCGCGGCTTGATTCCGGGAAAACTGATGCCGGGGACGCCGTCCATCTGGAACGGCAGCAGAATGCCGTGCCAATGGATCGAGGTGTCTTCATTGAGCGTGTTGGTGACCGACAGTCGGACGTTTTGGCCCTCCCGCAAACGCAGCAACGGCGCGGGCAGCATGTTGTTGATGGTGATGGCGTGGCCGCTGCGTCCGCCGACGCTGAACGGCATATGGCCGACGCTGAGCGCGATGTCGGGGCCGGTCAATGTCGGCAACGCAGGTCCCAGTCCCGCCGATCCCGTCTGGGCCCAGGCAGGCAGAAGGGCTTGTAGACCAACTAACCCGCCGCCCGCGGCGGCGCGTTTGATCAGCGTTCGACGATCCAGATGCACGTCGTAATATCCTCGCTCGTCTCATAAATACGCGCAAAATACTTCTATCCCTCGTTAATGGCTGCGGGAATGCTAAGCGCCAGCGCGGCACGGGCCCGATAGACTCGCGTTTCCACCGCCTTGACGCTAATGCCGAGAAGGGCAGCCGTATCAATGTGCGACAAACCGTCCAGGGCGGTCAGCACCAATGGTTCCTTGAGGGCGGCGGGCAAGGTGGCGATGGCGGCTTCGAGCGCGGCCAGTCGTGGTTCATCATTATGGGCGCTTGTCTCGGTCGCCACGTCGACGCCCGGTGCGTCAAGGCTGCGAGCTGAGAAGAAGAAGCGCCGAACGGCGCGGCGGCGGCCCCAGTCCCGGCATTTGTTGAGTGCGATCCGACGCAGCCATGTCTCGAAGAGACGACGGCCGTCATAGCGAGCCATAGCCAGCCAAGCCGCGACGAAGCTTTCCTGAACCAGGTCATAGGCCTCACCGGCGTCGCCGACATAGGCGCGCACGAAGCGGTAGAGCTTTTCCTTGTGTCGCCGCATCAGCGCAGTGAAAGCGCGCTCATCTCCTTGAAGCGCAAGCGCGACGAGCGAAGCATCATCGCCCTCGTAAGGCGCAGCATTCATTGCGGATTGGCGGTCAGCGCGCCGACGACGGTGTCGTCGAAGGCCGCCTTCTGCTCTTCATCCAGCACGTCGCGCATGGCGAACACATGGGCGATGGTTTCAGTCTGCAATCGCCCCATCGCATCATGAAAATGCTCGACGGCGGCGGTAACACGCGGTCCGTAGCCATGCTCCTCGCGAATGGCGGCCGCGAGTTCGGCGTTGGCTGTACGCATCTCAAGCTCAAGCGCCGTCTTCTTGGCGGCAAACGTCTCTTCCAGGGTCTCTATCTGCACGCGTTGCTCGGGGCTGAGATCGAGGCGTTCATGAACCAACGTATGCAGCGATGGCGCGGGCTGGTCTGGACCGAGCAAGCGCATGCCAAGCCATACGCCGCTAAACCCCGCCGCGAGCGCGACAACGACGGTGATCAGCAGGCCACGCAGCGAGAGCTTCACTCACGGGACTCCAGCAACGTCGAGGGCGCGTAAGCGGAATGCAGGGCGAAGGGCGACGGATCGAGCGCTGCCTTGGCCGCGGCCGCGCCGCCGGCAAAAACGCCGAACGTGAGCATGGCTGCGGCGACGCTGGCGCGCCAAGTCCAGACCCCGCTCTGAGATGGCGATTGATCTCGGCCAATGCGCGCCCAGACGTGCGGCTCTAGCTGGTCGAGCCGGGTGTCCAGCGGTTTGGAGCGCAGGGCGGCCAGGAGAGGGGATAAAGTGTCTGTCATCTGTCCAATGATACGCACGATTATGTCTTTTCCCTCAAGCGGCTTCGAGCGAGGGATTGGCGGTCAACGCGTGTAGGCTCGGCGCGACTAGCCCTTGGCCCGGGCGCGCGCTCGGACGGCGAGGGCCGGTCCTCGCGCGATCCGTTCCTTGGTGGCGCTCAAGTTGGGGGCCGTTGTTCCTGCTGGTGTGCGGGTCCATTGGGGGCATCGCTTTGCAACGACGGGCGGCCAGGTCGAGGTCAAATTTCTCAAGCCGCGGCGGCACCCAGCCGGCCTGCAATAGGGACCCTGGCAACAGGTTGTTCATCGGCAGATGTGAACACGCTTGACTCGTCGCGAGAATTACGCGTCCCCGGGCGCCGCGGCTTTAGTGCGCGGTTTAAATTTTCCGGGGCGCGCGATGCGATAGCCGTCGAGCGCGTCTTCCTCGCCCATGAACAATTTACGGATGTCGATCGTCGAGCGGGCGCCTAAATCCACCTTGTGCAAGGCGAGCCATGCTTCCGCCGAGGCGCGGCCTTTGTGAAACAGCATGTCGATGAAGGAATGCTCGGCGTTGACTTTCGAGGAAGCGCCGAGCGCCGACAACGTCGCTTCGTCCTCGATGATGTGCACCAACACCCGGCGATAACCAGTGCCGTCCATACGGCCCTCATCGATCAAGCGGGTAACGAAATCCACTGCCCGCAACTCGCGTAGAAGCGAGGCGTTGAAGGTGATTTCGTTCAGGCGATTGAGAATATCGCGCGCATTGTGCGGCTTGCCAGGTCGCTTGATCGGATTGATCTGCACAATCACGACGTCGTCGGATTCGCAGGCGTCAAACAGCGGCCAGAGTGGGGGGTTTCCCATGTACCCGCCATCCCAATACGCCACGCCTTCAATCTCGACCGCCTGGAACATGAACGGCAAACATGCCGAGGCCATGACATGGTCGATAGTGAGTTCGGGATTGCGAAACACCTTGGAACGCCCGGTTTCGACATTGGTGGCGGAAATGAAAAGTTTCACGCCGCTGGCGCGCACGCGGTCAAAATCAATCAGACGCTCAACGATGTCACGCAGCGGATTGAGGTTGAGCGGATTGAGCTCATAGGGGCTGACGATCCGCGACATGATATCGAACCAGAGATAAGCCGGCGACTGATCGAGGTTCCGGCTGTTGCCAAACATCTGGTCGAACGGCGTGCGCTGCAATGGACTGGTGCGCGCGGCCTCGCAGACGCCTTCCCAGAAGCGCCGCAACGTAGTGCGCGCCTCATCGCGGCAGCCTTCCGCCAGCCCATCGGCCAGCGCGACGGCGTTCATTGCGCCTGCCGAGGCGCCGGTGATCGCTTCGATTTCGACATGCTCTTCCTCCAAGAGTCGATCGAGCACGCCCCAACTAAAGGCGCCGTGCGAGCCGCCGCCTTGCAGCGCCAGATTGATTTTCCGAGTCTGCGATGTCTTTGCCATGTTGTCCTCAGTGCGCGGTCCAGCCGCCATCCATAGGGAGGGCCGTTCCTGTGATTTGCGCGGCTGCATCGCCGCACAAAAAAACCGCGAGCGCGCCCAATTGCCCGGTGGTGACGAATTGTTTGGTCGCCTGCGCTGCGAGCAGCACATCGCGCACCACTGCTTCCTCGCTGATGCCTCTGGCGCGCGCGGTGTCGGGGATTTGCTTCTCAACCAGCGGCGTCAGCACATAGCCGGGGCAAATTGCGTTGCAGGTCACGCCGTGTTCGGCCCCTTCAAGCGCAATTGTCTTGGTCAAGCCCAAAACGCCGTGCTTGGCGGCGACATAGGCGGACTTGAACGGTGAGGCCACCAGCGCATGCGCCGACGCCACATTGATGATGCGTCCCCATTTGCGCGATTTCATATCAGCGAAGGTCTCGCGCACGAGGTGGAATGCGCTCGACAGATTGATGGCGATGATGGCGTCCCATTTGGCGATGGGAAAATCCTCAATCGGCGACACGTGCTGGATGCCGGCATTGTTGATGACGATGTCCACGCCGCCGAAACGCGACTTCGCGGCGCCGGCGAGCGCGGTGATTTCGTCGGGTTTTGACATGTCAGCGCCGTGATAGTCGATTTCGACGCCATGCTCCGCCGCAAGCCGAGACCGAATGCGCTCGATTTCGCTCGGGTCGCCAAAGCCGTTGAGCATGACGTTCGCACCAGCCGCACTGAGCGCTTCGGCGATGCCGAGGCCGATGCCGCTGGTTGAGCCCGTGACGATGGCGCGTTTGCCTTCAAGAGTTCGCATGAATAGTCCTTTCGGGAGGAAGTGATGCGCCGAGGCCAGCGCCCAGCACTAAGGCCGACGCGGCGGCGATTACGCAGCCGACCCAGCCAAAACGTGTAAAGACGAGGCCGAGCAGATGGGCGCCCGCCAGGCCGCCGAGATAGTAAAAAGCAAGGTAAAGCCCGCTCGCGGAGGCCCTGTCTGTTCGGGCGGTGCGGTTGACGAATCCCGTCGCCGCGGCCTGGGCGAAGAATGTTCCCGCACCGACAAGCGCAAGCCCCGCCAGCACGACCGACAGCAGGGTCGATAGGGTGAGCGCCAGGCCCAGCCCCGCTACAAGCAACGCCAGCATGATGGTGCGCCCGGCGCCCCAGCGCCGCGCCGCTTCTCCAGCAAAGGGTGTCGTCAGCAAAGCCACTAGAAACACGAGATAGACAAATCCAAGCGCCGTCATGGGCAGCGAAAGGGGCGCGCCCACCAGGGCGAAGTTCACGTAGGAGAAAGCGCCGATGAAGGCGAATAGAATGAGAAAGCCGATGCCAAAGCTGATGCGAAGGTCGCGGTTGGACAGATGCGCGCGAAGGGCGACGAGCGGCGATTGCTGCGTAACTATCAGCGCGGGATTTGGCGGGGCGCTTGATATCGTTAGCGCGACGAGCACAGCTCCGGCTAAGTTCAATGCCGCAAACATGAAGAAATTGACCTCAAGACCGAAGCCATCGACGACGCTGGCCGCGATCATCCGCCCGACTAGGTTGCTGGCGACATTGCCGGTGACATAAGCCGCGAATGCCGCCGGCGAAGCGCTGGCCGTGCAGCGCTCGCCCAAATGCGCCAGCGTTAGCGTGAATGCCGCCGACATGCACAGGCCCTGGGCAATGCGCAGGAGGGTGAATGTTGTGAGGTCAGGCGCGAAGGCGAGCAGCGCCGTGGGCAGTGCCAGAATGGCCAAGCTCACGATGATGCCCAAGCGACGGGGAATTCGCGCGTTAAAACGCGCAACAATGATCCCCGACGCGGCCATGCCGATGGCCGAGGCGTTCACGGCTGCGCCGATTTCGGCGGGTGTCGCATCGTAACGAAGCGCGAGCGCCGGCAAAATCGCTTGCGTGGCGAAAAGATCCACAACGGTGAGGAAAGCCGTTAGGCCGATGACAAAGAGGTTGAACCAGGCGCTCGGCAGAATCGCGAGGGACCTCGGCAATATCGTTGATGAGGGGGGCGAATGCATGTTGCGACGGGTCCAAAATGACTTTCCGGAGGCGTCCCAGCGCCTCCGGAAATCACTATTGTTGGGTACGCCCGAGTGGGCGGGTGGTTACATCGGTCGGCGCTTGCGGCGGGAGGATATAGGCGGAAAGGAGCACGGCGCGGTGATGCGAATTGTTACGCCACCAATGCGAGGTGGCTCCAGATTCGGCAACCACATCGCCCTGGCGATGCAGGATCGGGTCCGCGCACGTGCTGCGATACTCGTTGATTTGGCCGCTGAGCACATAGATGTTGGCGGGGCGCTCATTGTGGGCGTGCCAAGGCACGACGCCGCCCGGCGCGATGACGAGGCGCCGCATGCGCAGCGCGCGCCCGGGAATGTTGTAGCCATCGCCGAGATCGATCGAGGCGATGACGGTGTCGGTCACGCCGCTTGGCGCCATCGGGCCCGGTGCGGTGACGTCCACGCCCACTTTGTCCACCGAGCACTCCCCCGCGAATGCGGGTGAGGCGAACAACGTGCTTGCGGCCAAAGCGCCTGCGATTGCGCTGACGCGCATGAGTGTTCTAACCATCATGTCGATTCTCCTTGTGTTGATTGAAGTCTCTTGAGCCGCTTGCCTACCCGATCCGAGTTCGGCCCCGGCTGCATTCGGCGCAGCGCCAACTTTGGTTACACCGCGCCTCAAAGACGCGCTGCATGCAAGGTGCGCGTCACGCCACTTGGCGCGGGTGTTGGAGCAAGCTAAGAGACGCGCAAGGAAGCGGCGCCGAAAGAGACGTGCGTCTTAACCGCAGGCACTAGACTTGGACAGGTGGAGGTCGGTTCGTGAGTGTGGCAAACGCGGAAATGATCTGGATGCTGATCGGCGCCTATTGCGCCATTGGCGCCGTTTTCGCTGTGGCAATGATCTTGGGCTTGATCAAGGCAATTGACCCCCTCGCTTATGCCGCGCCGTGGCGTGTGAAACTGCTGCTGGCGCCTGGCTTCGTCGCGCTGTGGCCGCTGGTTGGCTCGCTTGTGCTCGCCCGAAGATCAGAGGTCGGCCCATGAACGGAGGCCAGCGCCGTCTTCATGCTTGGACATGGACGCTGGTGGCGGTCGTTGTCGCGAGCTTTAGCCTTGGCGCGCTTGTTGCGCGCGAACGGGCGTACGAGGCGATGCAGGTTTGGGCCGCGAAGGCGGGGCCGCGCTGATGTCGCATGGCTATCGCATGGTGCAATGGACACCGTTCAAGAAGACGTTTGATCTCGTGCTTGCGGCGGGCGTTGTGATCTTTGTGCTGACCTATGTGTTGGCGGCGGCGCAGGCTCAGCCGCTGGGTGAAAGCATGACGCCAATCCAGCTCTTGATCCGCGCTTTCGGAGCGGCGGCGTTTGCGCTGCTCACGCTCATTTTGATGATTGGTCCGCTGGCGCGACTTTCCCACCGCTTCAAGCCGCTTTTGTACAATCGCCGACACATGGGCGTGACATGTTTTCTGTTAGCGCTCATTCACGCCATCCTGGCCGTGATCTGGTATCACAGCTTTTCGGAGATCAGCCCGCTTGTGTCGCTGTTGGCGGCGAATACGAGGTACGATGCGATAATTGGTTTTCCGTTTGAGTCGCTTGGCTTGGCGGCGCTAGCGATCCTTTTCTTGTTGGCCGCGACAAGCCACGATTTCTGGAACGCCAATTTCGGGCCCAGCCTGTGGAAGGCGATCCACATGCTGGTCTATTGGGCCTACGCGCTCCTGGTCGCTCACATCATGCTGGGCGTGGTGCAATCCGAACGCGGGTTGGCGTATCCCACCTTGGCCGGCGCTGGCGGGCTGCTCGTCGCCGGCCTGCACCTTGTCGCCGGTTGGCGTGAACGCGCGCGCGATCTTGGCTTGGCGCATCTCCGCGAGGACGGTTGGATCGAAATTGGCCCTGCAGCCGCCATCGCGGATGGATGTGCAAAAATCATCGCGCCGCCCAGGGGCGAGCGGATCGCGGTGTTTCGCGATGGCGCGCGCATCTTCGCGCTGTCAAACTTGTGCCAACACCAGGGCGGTCCGCTCGGTGAAGGCCGCATCATCGAGGGCTGCGTTCTTTGCCCTTGGCATGGCTTTCAGTATCGCCCTGAAGATGGACGCTCGCCGCCGCCGTTCACCGAAAAAGTCGCAACCTATCGCACGCGCCTCGTAGACGGCGTTGCCTACGTTCACGCCGATCCCTCGCCGCCGGGGACAGAGGTGGCGCCGTCGCTGATGGAGGCCCCGGCATGAGCGAACGCCGCGAGGATTTCTTCATCGGCTGGGACGAGACACCCAAACAAGATCGCCGCTTCCTCCTCGGCGCTTCTCTGGGCCTTCTGACATTGTCCGGAGTGGGCGCGGCCCTCCTGGCGCGTTCGCATGCGCCGGCGGGGACTGGACAATGGGATATGAGCAATGTCCGCACATTTCCCGGGATGCTGGTGAGCGAGCCCTATCCGATGCTGAGGACAAGTGCGCTCGGGGCTGCGCCGCGCACGGCCTTTCTCGTCACCAATGGCAAGACCGGCGTGCAACGAAGCTTAGGCGCGATGGCGGACGGGCCGGTAAACGTCACCGGTAGCCTTATCCAGCGCGGTGGGAATGCGATGATCGCGGCGATCGACGGCGACGATTGGATCGCGCCCGCGCCAGACTTTGTGGACCTACGGCTGATCGCGTGGCCTGAGGAAGATCTAGGCGAAGCCTTGCTGGTGGGCGAAGTCCTCGACGCGAAGTGCTGGTTCGGCGCCATGCGGCCAAGTTCGGGGCAGGTCCACAAAGCGTGCGCCGCGCTGTGCGTGCGCGGCGGCTTGCCGCCCACTTTTTGCTCAGGCGAAATCATGTGCGGGGAGTCGAGCGATGCGCCCCTCTTGCTGCGGGCCGATGGCGGCGCCCACGGCGAGGAATTGCTGGGGCTGGTCGCCGATCCGGTGCGCGCTCTTGGGCGCCTTGTTCGCATTGGCGATGTCACGCAGTTTCGTGCCGATATCGGCGCCATTCAGAGACTTTGAGAGGTTGAAAATGGATTTTGCCAACCAAGTTGCAATTGTCACTGGGGCCGGCGGTAATCTCGGCGCGGCGATTTCGCGCGAGCTTGCGTCGCGAGGCGCAGCGTTGGTGCTTGTTGATCAAAGCGCGGACGCGTTGGCGCGTATCGAAGAAACGCTTGGCGAGACCGAGCGCCTGCTCTTGAGCGATGTCGATCTGCGCAAGTCGGCGGATGCGAACCGCGTCGTCTCAGAGAGCATGGCGCGTTTCGGGCGTATTGATGCGCTGGCCAATACGGTGGGCACGTTTCGTATGGGGCGCGTCGAGGAGGACGCCGCTGAGCATTGGCAGATGCTGATGGACCTCAACGCCTTGTCCGCGCTGCTGATCTCGAAAGCTGCATTGAAAGCGATGCGTGTGCGTTCGTACGGGCGCATCTTGCACGTGGCGGCAAACGCGGGCCTCAAAGGCGGGGCGGGCATGAGCGCCTACAGCGCCTCGAAAGCCGCGCTCATGCGGGTATGTGAAGCGCTATCGGAGGAGGCGCGCTCGGCCGGCATCACCGCCAATTGTGTCTTGCCCAGCACCATCGACACGCCGCAAAATCGCGCAGCCATGCCAGACGCCGACTCAAGCGCTTGGGTCAAGCCCGAGGCGATTGCGAAGGTCGCCGCGTTTTTATTGTCGACGGACGCGGGCAGCGTCACGGGCGCTGCTGTTCCGGTCACGCGTTAGCGCCAACGTCAGTCAGTGGGCGTTGGCGCGTATTGCGCGCCGCGTGACAAATCCCAGCGCAATTGTAGCAATCATTGCCGCATAGACTGCGAAAGCAGCCGGCTGCAGCAAGGGCAACCCTCGGCTTTGCCGACGGAGGTGGTTCCAACGTCGCAACGGCGGGCTCGCGCACCAACTTTAGTTGCCGTGGCGCGCCAATCGGACTAAGGCCTGGCCTTGGTGGATCCTGACTACGGAGGCTTGAGATGCCCGCGCCTGCAATCAGCACCAGCACCGTGATTGACGTTATGGTCGATGGCTATTGGGCGGGCGGCTCGTCGCTTGCCTTGACCTACAGCGTGCCGACGGGCGCCAGCGCGTGGGGCGCCTACGGCGCGGGCGAGGAGCCGAGCGAGGCGGGATTTTCCGTGCTCGACGCAACGCAGGCCGCGGCCTTCGTGACCGCGATGGAATTGTGGGACAGCTACGTCGCCGCGAGCTTCACCAAGACCACCGAGCCGGGCGCCCCAGGCGCCATTCGCGTCGCCTTCACCACCGACGCGGCCTGGGGGCACGCTTGGTTGCCCGCCATCGGTGATTCGCCGGCGGTAAACGATATCAACGGCGACATCTGGATCAGCGACGCTCAGGTCGGCAGCGATTTCGCCGTGGGCAGTTACGACTTCCAGGCGCTGCTGCACGAAAGCGGCCACGCGCTTGGCTTGGATCATACGTTCGACGGCCTACCGGCTGATATTCTCCCGGTCGAGTACGACAATTACCGCTATTCGGTGATGTCTTACACAGACATCGGCTTTTACTCCGTCTTTGCTGCGTCGGGCGGCGGCGGCATCACCTGGGCGGGCATTGACGTCACCGCTATTACCCCGATGCTGTTCGACATTCTGGTGATCCAGGATTTGTACGGGACCTCGACCACTACGCGCGCCGGCGCCACCACCTATACGTTCGATGCCGATACGCCGAGCCTGCAGACAATTTTTGATTCAGGCGGCGTCGATACTTTCGACCTTACGGGCCACACCCGTGCCTCCGACATCGATTTGCGCGCGGCCTCATTCTCCAGCATCGACTATTACCCTTACCTGACTCAGATCGAAGACACCGTGGCTATATTTGGCGAAGGGTTTCGTGCTTTCATTACCGGCATACTTGATGAGCCCGACGCTTTCATTTGGACCGACAATGTCGCCATCGCCTATGGCGTCACCATCGAGAACGTGTTCTGCGGCGATGCGGCCGATGATGTGATCGGCAATTCCGCCGCCAACGAGCTTCGCGGCAACGGCGGCGCCGATACGCTCTATGGCGCCGCCGGCGCCGACAAACTCAACGGCGGCACGGGCGCCGACACCATGGTCGGCGGTACGGGCAACGATACTTACACGGTCAACACGGCCGGCGATGTCACCACCGAGACCTCTGCAACTGGCGGCGCCGATTTGGTGCGCTCTTCGGTCACGCGCACGCTGGGCGCCAATCTTGAAAATCTCACGCTAACCGGATCGGGCGCCATAAACGGCATCGGCAACAGCCTCGCCAACGTCCTCACCGGCAACGGCAGCGCCAACAGGCTCACCGGCGGAGCGGGTGGCGATACGCTCAAGGGCGGCCTGGGGCTTGATACGCTCGTCGGCGGCGGCGGCAGTGATAAATTCGTTTTCAACACCGCGCCCGCTACGGCTAACCGCGACACCATCACGGACTACAACGTCGCCGCCGACACCGTCCATCTCGACAACGCCGTGTTCGCGGCGCTCGGCGCGGCTGGCGCGCTCGCGGCGGGCAAGTTCCATCTCGGCAGCGCTGCCCACGATTCCGATGACCGCATCATCTACAATTCAACCAGTGGTGCGCTCTATTACGACGCCGATGGCGACGGTGCGGGCGCGAAAATCCAATTCGCCACGCTCGGCGCCGGCCTCGCACTCACGGCCGCCGATTTTGTTGTGATCTGAAAGCCGCTGGCGGCGAAAGACGGTTTGACCGCGCCGAAATGCGCGACGCTCGCCGCGCCTAATGCTACGATTCGTTTAGCAGGAGTCGCCGATGCGAAGACTTAATCTGAACGGATTTACCAGTGAGCGCGAGAGCGCGGGACGGGCTGACGCGCGCATCGGCGCCGGTGAGGCGTGGGGACCCCTGGCGTTTCAACCGCCCACATCGGGTACGGCCGCCAACGGTAAGCCAATTTTCAGTTGGGAAGAAGCGGCCGCGCAGCTCACGCGCGAAAGCGACGGCTGGAACGGGTTCAACGGCTCACCGGTCACGCTTACCTATGCCTTCCGCTCCACCGCGCCGGGCGTGATGCCGGATGACACCGGCGGCTTCTCGCGTTTTACCGCCGCGCAAATCGCGGCGACGCTGGAGGCGCTGCAAATGTTCGCCGACGTCGCCAACATCAATTTCGTCCGCGTCGGCGCCGCAGCGAGCGGCAACGGCGCCTATTCGAACGCGGCCACAATTTTGTTTGGCAATTATAGCACTGGCGCCGCCGACGCTTCGGCGTTTGCGTTCTATCCCGGCTCAACGGCGTCCAGTTCCGTCGATGGCGATGTCTGGGTAAACATTTCGCTTCCAGACAACACACCGGCGTTTGAAGAGGTCGGGCCGCGCATCTTGCTGCACGAAATTGGGCACGCGCTCGGCCTCGCGCATCCCGGTGATTACAACGGCGGCAGCCCAACTTACGCTGCCGACGCGATCTATTGGCAAGATTCCAACATGTTCACGGTGATGAGTTATTTCGCTTCCGCCGAGGCGGGCGCCAATCGTTCGGTGTTCGCCACGGGGCTACAAATGCACGATATCGCCGCGGCGCAATTGCTTTACGGCATCAACACGACGACGCGCACTGGCGACACGATCTATGGCTTCAATTCAAACACCGGTTACGCCTCGATGACGTTGACGTCCAATTCTGACGCTGCGGTGTTCACGATCTGGGATTCCGGCGGCAAGGACACCATGGATTTCTCCGGTTATACAACCGCCTCTGAAATCGACCTGCGCGCGGAATCCTTTTCGAGCGCCGGCCCAGGCGACCCAGGCATAGCGGTCGGCAATATTGCGATCGCCCGCGGCGTTGTGATCGAAAACGCCCTTGGCGGCGCCGGGGCCGACACGGTTTTCGGCAACACGGTCGCCAACAGATTGATTGGCAATGACGGCGCGGATTGGCTAAGCGGCGGCGGCGGCAGAGACACGCTGTTCGGCGGCGCCGGCAATGACACGCTGAGGGGCGGTAATGGCGCTGACAAGCTCGTGGGCGGCGCCGGCGGCGATGCTTTCGTGCTCAACACAACGCCCAGCGCCGGCAACATCGACACAATCACCGATTTCAACGTCGTCGCCGACACGATCCGATTGGAAAACTCCGTGTTCACAGGGCTTGGCGGGGCCGGCGTGCTGCTGGCGGCAAAGTTCCACATCGGCGCCGCCGCGCACGATGCCAGCGACCGCATCATCTATAACGCCGCCAGCGGGGCGCTCTCTTTCGACGCCGACGGCACCGGCGGCCTGGCGAGGATCCAGATTGCCACGCTCGATTTGGGGCTTTTGCTCACGAACACAGATTTCTGGGTGACGTGACGCCGGCGGTCACCGCTTGCGGATGAGGCCTTCTTGCGCGGTGGAGGCGACCAAAACGCCATCATCGCGATAAACGGCGCCGCGATTGAAGCCGCGTGCGCCCGAAGCGCTTGGGCTGTCCTGCACATAGAGGTGCCAGCGTGAGAAATTGGTCGGGCGGTGAAACCAGATGATATGGTCGAGGCTCGCGGTCTGAACGCCGGACATCCACGAGACGCCGTGCGGACGCATCGCCGTGCCGAGCAGGGAATAATCCGACGCGTAAGCGAGCAAAGCTTGATTGAGCGCCACGTCCTCGCCCAGATCACCGCGCGCGCGCACCCAGACCATGTGCTCCGCCGACGCGGGTTGCGGATTTCTCAAATCAACCGGCTCGATCGGCCGCATCTCAATCGGGCGTTCGCGCACCCAACGCTTGAAGCTTTCGGGGTCGTTCTTGAACACCTCGCGCCAGCGTTCGTTTTCATCTGGCACGTTCTCAGGCGGCGGCGCCTTCGGCATCGCGCTTTGATGGTCAAAGCCGGGCTCGGGTTCCTGGAAGGAGCACGCCAGGTTGAATATCTGCTCGCCCTTCTGGATCGCGATCACCCGCCGCGTGGCGAAGCTCTTGCCGTCTCGTGAACGCTCGACTTGATAGAGCACGGGCAACGCCGGATCGCCGGGGCGGATGAAATAGCTCTGCAGCGAGTGGCAAACGCGCGCCTCGACCGTTTTGTAGGCGGCAGTAAGCGCCTGCGCGACCACCTGCCCGCCAAAGATGCGCTGACGCTCTTCTGGCGGCGTGCGGCCAAGGAAGAGATTCACCTCGATCGGTTCAAGCGCAAGAATGTCGGCTAGTTCGTCCATCACGGACATCGGGAAGCCTCAGCGGGCAAAAATTGGAGCGCTTCGCTTAGGGCGCGTGAGGTCTTGATACAAGCCGATGTCCCGCCCAGGGCGAGACGCGGGCCGTGTTTCCTGGCTGCGCCCCAAAATGTGGCGGCCCGCCACAATTTTATCCCGGCCGCGAAACGACGGCGCGCGCGCAACGTCTTGCGTCCGCTAGTGATTTTGAGCGCCTAGGCTGTCCCCGGAACGGGCAAATCATGTCATGCTGTGCCGCGCAATTGGGCGAAACCTGCGTTACATTGCCCAAGATCACCGTACGGGCGCCTGAATTGTATGGCGTTTTGGTAAGTGTCGAGGATCAGGCTCCCTACGTTTGAGCCCGATTGGAAGACGCCACGGAGGCACGATGTCTGACGATATTTTTCGCACCTATGCCCGCTCGTTCGAGCAGCGGCGCGAGGCCGAAATGTCGCTCCAGGATTTCCTGGCGCTCTGCCGCGACGATCCGATGGCCTATGCCGGCGCACACGAGCGGCTGCTGAGCGCCATCGGCGAACCCAAAATGGTCGATACCGCCAAGGACGCGCGGCTGGGCCGGATTTTCATGAACCGCACTGTTCGCTTCTACCCAGCGTTTGCGGAATTCTACGGCATGGAAGAGACGATTGAGCGGATCGTCGCCTTTTTTCGCCACGCCGCCCAGGGCCTCGAGGAGCGCAAGCAGATCCTATATCTGCTGGGCCCCGTCGGCGGCGGCAAATCATCCTTGGCCGAGCGCCTCAAGGCGTTGATGGAGGAGCGGCCGATTTATGTGCTGAAGGCTGGCAACGACCTGTCGCCGGTGTTCGAACATCCGCTTGGGCTTTTTGATGCGGAAACCTGGGGCCAGAAGCTCGAGGACGAATACAATATTCCGGTCCGCCGCCTCACCGGGCTGATGAGCCCATGGTGCATCAAACGGCTGGACGAATTCGGCGGCGACATCACCAAGTTCCGCGTCGCCAAAATTTCGCCCTCGCGCCTGCGCCAGATCGGCGTGGCCAAGACAGAACCGGGCGACGACAACAACCAGGATGTCTCCTCGCTGGTCGGCAAGGTCGATATCCGCAAGCTGGAAATGCACGCGCAGAACGACCCCGACGCTTATTCGTATTCAGGCGGGCTAAACCGCGCCAACCAGGGCATTCTTGAATTCGTGGAGATGTTCAAGGCGCCGATCAAAATGCTGCACCCGTTGCTCACCGCGACGCAGGAAAGCAATTACACCGGCACCGAGAATATCGGCGCGATACCGTTTCAGGGCGTCATCATGGCGCACTCGAACGAATCCGAATGGCAAGCGTTCAAGAACAACAAGAACAACGAAGCCTTCATCGACCGCATCTTCGTCATCAAGGTTCCGTATTGCCTGCGTGTCGATGAAGAGAAGAAGATCTACGATAAGCTGATCCGCGGCTCAGAATTGTCCGAGGCGCCGTGCGCGCCGGGCACGCTGGAAATGCTGGCGCGATTCACCGTGCTGTCGCGGCTGAAGGAGCACGAAAACTCGAACCTGTTCGCCAAGATGCGCGTCTATAACGGCGAGAGCCTGAAAGAGGTCGATCCCAAGGCGCGCACGCTGCAAGAATACAAAGACGCCGCTGGCGTCGATGAAGGCATGGACGGCATCTCCACGCGCTTCGCCTTCAAGACGCTGGCCGCGACCTACAATCACGACACCAACGAAGTCGCCGCAGATCCGGTGCACTTGATGTACGTGCTGGAACAGCAAATCCGGCGCGATCAATTCCCGCAGGAGACCGAGAACCGGCTGATCGAATTCATTAAGGCTGAGCTTGGCGTGCGCTACGCCGAGTTCATCGGCCACGAAATCCAGAAGGCTTATCTCGAAAGCTACCACGATTACGGGCAGAACCTGTTCGACCGTTACGTGGATTACGCCGACGCCTGGATCGAAGACATCGATTTCAAGGACGCGGACACCGGCCAATTGCTCAACCGCGAACTGTTAAACCAGGAACTTTCGAAGATTGAAAAGCCGGCGGGCATCGCCAACCCGAAGGACTTCCGCAACGAGGTGGTGAAGTTCACATTGCGTCAGCGCGCCAATTACGGCGGTCGAAATCCATCTTGGACCTCGTACGAAAAACTGCGCGAAGTGATTGAACGGCGCATGTTCTCCCAGGTCGAGGATTTGCTCCCCGTGATCAGCTTCGGCTCGAAGAAGGACGGCGAAACCGAGAAAAAGCACGAGGAATTCGTGTCCCGCATGACCGAGCGCGGCTACACCGAACGCCAAGTGCGCCGTCTGGTGGAATGGTATATGCGGGTCAAACAAGCCGGCTAAAGCCGGCCAGGCAGTCCAAATGCATATTATCGACCGGCGATTGAACCCTGGCGGCAAGAGCCTCGCGAACCGCCAGCGCTTCATGCGCCGGGCCCGCGCCCTGGTGCGCCGCGCCGTACGCGAGGCGTCTTCACATCGCTCGATCAAGGACACCGGCAAGGGCGGCGAAATTTCCATCCCCGCCGGCAGCGTACATGAACCAAGCCTGCGCCGCTCGGCACAAGGCGGCGTCCGCGACTATCTTCTGCCCGGCAACAAGAAATACATCGAAGGCGATTCCATCCCGCGACCGGAAGGCCAAGGCGGCGGCTCGAAGGCCAGCGACAGCGGCGAGGGTGAAGACGAATTTCGTTTCGCGCTCTCGGACGAAGAATACCTGGACCTCTACCTTGAGGACCTTGAACTGCCAGACCTTGCCAAGCGCCAAGTCGCGGGGCTGGCGTCGATCCAATGGCGTCAAGCCGGTTTCTCTAATGCGGGGCCGCCATCGCGCATCTCGGTGCCACGCACGCTACGCAAATCGATGTCGCGCCGTATCGCCTTGCGGCGCCCAAAGCCCGAGGAATTGGCGGCGCTCAAAGCGCAGATCGAGGAGGCGGAACGCAGCGGCGTTGGCGCAGACGAAATCGCCCAATTGCGCGCCGAATTCGAACGGCAAACCCGCCGCACCAAGCTCATCCCGTATATTGACCCGCTCGACGTGCGCTACCGGCGGCTCGAATCGCATCCAAAGCCGATCGCTCGTGCGGTGATGTTTTGCCTGATGGACGTCTCTGGCTCGATGAACGAACACATGAAGGATCTGGCCAAGCGCTTCTATTCGCTCTTGTACCTCTTCCTCACGCGCCGCTACGAGCATGTCGAAGTCGTCTTCATCCGCCACACCCACGAAGCTTCGGAGGTAGACGAACAAACCTTCTTCTACAGCCGCGAAACTGGCGGCACGGTGGTCTCCACGGCGCTGTTCAAGATGGCCGAGATCATCCGCGACCGTTTTCCGGTGAACGATTGGAATATCTACGCGGCGCAGGCTTCGGACGGGGACAACACGTCGAGCGATAATTCCGTCGTGCTTGCCCAGCTCAAGGATGCGATTCTGCCGATCTGCCAATATTACGCCTACGTCGAAGTCGGCATGGACGACGAGGAAGATAGCCAGCCCGGCGCCGGCGAGCCATCGACGAACCTTTGGCGCGCCTACCGCCGCATCGGCGACGATCAACCTTTCGCCATGCGTAAAGTTCGCCACCGCCGCGACATCTACCCGGTGTTCCGCGATCTGTTCGCCCGTCGCCCCGAGGGCGTCGCATCGGAAGGAGGCTGAGCGTGCTCGATAAATCCAAGCTGCTCTTCTCTGGCCCGGATTGGGATTTCGAGCTGATCAAGCGTGTTCACGAGGCTTGCGGTGAGATCGGCATTGGTGAAATGGGGCTCGATCCCTATCCCAACCAGATTGAAGTCATCACCACAGAGCAGATGCTCGACGCCTACGCCTCCACCGGCATGCCGCTGTTTTACCGGCACTGGAGCTTCGGCAAGCATTTCGCCCGCAACGAAGCGATGTACCGCAAGGGTTATCAGGGTCTTGCCTACGAGATCGTCATCAACTCGAATCCTTGTCTCGTCTACATTATGGAAGAAAACTCCGCGACGATGCAGACGCTGGTGCTCGCGCATGCGGGCTACGGTCACAGCCATTTCTTCAAGCACAATTACGTCTTTAAGCAATGGACCGACGCCGACGCTATTTTGGATTATCTCGAATTTGCCCGCACCTACATCACCAATTGTGAGGAGCGCTACGGCGTCGCGGAAGTCGAGCGGGTGCTTGATTCAGCGCATGCGCTGCAAAGCCACGGCGTTCACCGCTTCCCGCGCAAGCGCATGCCCGATTTGCGCTCCGAGCAGGTGCGCGAGGAGGAGCGCCGCCTGCACGGCGAGCAATTGTTCAACGATCTCTGGCGCACCGTGCCGGCCGGCAAGCGCAAGGCCGGCAAGGATGACGACGATCGCCGCAAGGCGCTGCTCGGAATCCCAGAAGAAAATCTACTCTACTTCATGGAGAAAACCGCGCCCCGCCTGCAAGGCTGGCACCGCGAAATCCTGCGCATCGTGCGGCTGATCAACCAATATTTCTATCCACAGCGGCAAACCAAGGTCATGAACGAAGGCTGCGCTACCTTCACCCACCACCGCATCATGAACCGCCTGCACGAGAAAGGGCAGATAGACGACGGCTCGTTCCTGGAATTCATCCACTCGCACACCGGCGTGGTGCTGCAGCCCGATTTTGACGACCGCCGTTTCTCCGGCATCAATCCCTACGCGCTCGGCTTCGCCATGTGCTGTGACATCGAGCGCATCGTCACCAACCCCACCGATGAAGATCGCGAATGGCTGCCCGACATCGCCGGCAAAGGCGATCCCTACAGCGTGCTCCGCGACATCTGGGCCAATTACCGCGACGAGAGTTTCGTTTCGCAATTCCTGTCGCCGAAGCTGATCCGTGATTTCGGCCTATTCCGCGTCGTCGATGACGAAGACAATGATGAAATGGACGTGGCGGCAATCCACGACGAGCGCGGTTACCGCAACATCAAACGCGCACTCTCCAAACATTACGACATCGCCTATCGCGATCCCGACATCCAGATCGTCGATGTCGATCTCGCCGGTGACCGGCGTCTTATCCTGCATCACCGCGTTCTCGACGGCGTGGTTCTGGAAGAGAGCGACGCCAAGCAGGTGTTGCAACACGTCGCCGATCTTTGGGGCTATGAGGTGCGCCTATTCGAGATCGACGCCGACGACGGCGAAACGCTGGCCGAACATGATTGCTCGCCGCGCCGGCATTTCGGATAACGACGCCGCTACAACCCCAGGCGTGACAACCCCTCCGCGATCGCCGGATCAACGCGGATGTCGCGCTCCGTCAGCGGGCGCGCAAGGCGCAAGCCTTCCATGCTGCGCGCGCGCGAGAGGGCGACGTAGGTTTGCCCGGGCGCGAAGGCGCCGCGGCCCAAATCAATCTCGACCGAATCCAGCGTCATGCCTTGCGCCTTGTGGATGGTCAGCGCCCAGGCCGGCGCAAGTGGGAATTGCACGTATTTAAACTCGTCCTTCACCTCCATACGCTTTTCACTGGCGTTCCACACCCAGCGCGCTTGCGGCCACAAAGCGCGTTCTACATCGACCGTTTCGCCATTATCGAGCGCGACTTTGACGATGGTCTCGCCGAGCGAAATGGCCGTGCCCAGCGAACCGTTCACCCAGCGGCCTTCGGGATCGTTCTGCGTGAAGATTACGCGCGCTCCAGGCTTCAGCTGCAATTGCATCGGCGAAGGGAAGCGGTCGGCGTTTGGCGTGCGCGGCGGTTCGCCCTCGAAGGCGCCAGAATAAACGGCCAGATTGCCTTCCAGCGCGGCCAGGCCGCGCGCATTGTAACTATCCGCTACCGCGTTGGTGGCGCACAGCAACACCGGCCGGCGTTCCAGCGCGCGCTCCAGGCACATCTCATTCAGCGTCGCCACGGCGTTGGCGACGCCGCGTTGTTCGCGAATGGCCGAAAGCAGCGCGATGAAGTCGAGATCGCTCTGACGATGTACTTCGGTGAGCTCCACCGCGCTGATCGCCGCATCGCGCAGCACATGGGCCGAGAACGCGTAGGGGCTGGCATAGCCGGCGTCCTCCAGCAAATGCCCTTCCTCGCCCCGCACCACGGGCGGCAGCTGGTAGAAATCGCCGACAAGCAGCATCTGCACGCCGCCGAACACGCGTGGTGATCTGCGCGCCGCGCGCAAATGCACGTCCATGGCGTCCAAGACGTCGGCGCGCAGCATCGAGACTTCATCGACGATCAGCCGCTTCAGCCCACGGGCGATGCGCGTGAAAAACCAGTTCGGCTTATCGGCCCCGCCGATCAGCGGCCGTGGCGGAAAGCCGAAAAAGGAGTGTACGGTCTGGCCGCCAATATTCATGGCGGCCAGCCCCGTTGGCGCCAACACCGCCTGCGGCATGTCCGGGTCTTCCTCCACCAAAGCGCGGATGAAATGGCTCTTACCGGTGCCGGCGCGGCCGGTGACGAACACGACCGGGGTGCGCTCGCTCAGCGCCGCGTGCGCATCGGCGACGGCGGGGTCGGGCGCGCGGAGCTGGGGAATCGACATGGTCCCTCCTATACAGAAGCCCGCCGCGATGCGCTAAGCTCGGCGCAGCAGCCTGGGAGTGCCCGAATGGTCCGCATATTTCTTGCCGCAGCAGCCTTGGCCGCGCTCACCGCCTGTGCCGCGCCGCAGCAGGAAACGACCACGCAAGCGCAGAATCTGGCCGCCGACGGGCGCGACATCGCCGAAGCACAATGCGCCGGCTGTCATGCCGTGGGCGCCAATGGCGACAGCCCCAACCCAACGTCGCCGCCCTTCCGAACTGTGCTCTCGCGCTATCGCGCCGACGTGCTGCGCGACGAATTGATCGCCGGCATCCAAGTGACCCACCCGATGCCGAATTTCCAGTTCAACCCGCAAGGCGCCGATGCGCTGATCGCGTATCTGCAATCGATTCAGGCGCCGACGGCTGGGCAATAGTGTCTGTTGTTAGCCCTTCTAGTTGCTCGTCAAAACTGAGGATCGCCTCAAGGCGATAACGGGCCATGCCGCAGTCACCGAAAGGAAAAGGCGTCCGGTTTCCCGGACGCCCCATGCTTCAGCGAAGCAAGATGACTAAGAGCGACAACGCCCAAACGAGCGTCCGCAAATCAATTTCCACTGCCACTTTGGCGATCATGTTGACCTCCGTATGTGGCGGGCCCGCCAATCCATTGACGGTTGCGCCCTGCGTTGCGGTAATGTCCCGCCGCTCGCAGGCTATCGGTTCTTTGGCGTTCTAGACCGTCTAAGGGTGACGCTATCGCTGCGTCGTGCGCGTCTGACGAGGTTGTCCGGTTGCATGGGCCGGGCCTGAGTTACGCGACTGTCTGGAGGGTATGAGCGCGCGCGCGGCCTTGTCAAACGCCGCGTAAATAATTGGCCGCGAGTCCCCGAGCCTTGTGAACCACCTCACAAAAGAGGCGATCTTGGTCCCTACATAATTGGACCGCGCCTTCGGCGCGACGCGTACGGTCTGGCTCGATCGCTAAACCGCGTCCAGCGCTTGGCCCAAATCCGCGATCAAATCCTCCGGATCCTCGATCCCGATCGAAATGCGGATGAGGCCAGGCGTAATCGAATAGCGCGCGAGTTCTTCCGCCGGCATGCCCGAATGGGTCATCGCCGCGGGGTGGCTCGCGAGCGTCTCCGTGCCGCCCAAACTCACCGCCAGCTTGATTACTTGCAGCCGGTCGAGCAGCGCGAACGCGGCTTTTTCGCCGCCGGCGACCTCGAACGAGAAGGTCGAGCCGGCGTTCTTGTTTTGCTTTTCGTGGATCGCCCGGTCGGGGTGATCCTTGGGCAGGAAATCGAGATACCAAACATTGTCGATCTTCGGATGCTCGCGCAGGAATTCCGCTACCATCAGCGCACCGTGTGCGCCCGCTTCCATGCGCAGCTTCAAGGTTTCGAGCGAACGCATCAGCAGCCACGCCGTGTGTGGATCGCACATCGTGCCTAGCGTCGAGCGCATGCGCCGCACCGGCGCCAGCATCGCCTTCGAGCCGGTGGCGCCGCCGGCGATGAGATCGGAATGGCCGCCGACATATTTGGTCAGCGACATGACGACGATATCGGCGCCGTGAATAAGCGGCGTCGAGTACACCGGCCCGAGCATGGTGTTGTCGACAATCACCGGCGGCCGCTTGCCGCCGACCGCGCAGAGCTCCGAGGCTTTGCGGGCGACGGAAATATCAACGAGCGCATTTGTCGGGTTCGCTGGCGTCTCGATGAAGATCGCGCCGACGCGGCCCTTGGCCTTCGCTTCGGCAGCTGCTTTCATGATCGCTTCGGGGCCGTGCTCGGCTTCGAACGCTACTGGCGTTACGCCGAATTCCGGCAGGATCGAGTGAATCAAGGTTTCCGTGCCGCCATAAATCGGCCGGCTCTGCAACACGACGTCGCCAGGGCGCAGATAAGCCCAGAGCGCCGTCGAGATCGCGGCCATGCCGGAAGCGAAGGCGAGCGCCGCTTCCGCTTCGTCCCAAAGCGCGAGGCGGTCTTCCAGCACTTCCATGTTGGGATTGTTGAAGCGCGAATAGATTAGGCCTGGTTCTTCGCCCGGCGCCATTTTCCGCCGCCCTTGCATGGTGGCGAAGAAGTTCTTTCCGTCCTCGGCGGATTTGAACACGAAAGTTGAGGTCTGGAATTGCGGCGGCTTTAGCGAGCCTTCCGACATCATCGGATCGTAGCCATAGCCCATCATCAGGGTTTCAGGCTTCAGCTGGCGATTGCCGATATTCCGCTTGCGCCAAGTTTTTTCCGCCACGCGCGCCTCCAGGGACCAGCCGTAACGCATGTGTCGGCGCGCGGCGGTTGAATTTCAATGCCCCACGCGCGCGCCTGCAAGAATTTGCCTCACCAGGCGGCGAAGCTCAGATCGCCCAGGCAGCGTTGGCGGGGGCGGGCGAAGGCGGGGCCATTTCGAGCCTCAATTTCCCAGGCTCGATATAGACGTCCGGAAACGCAGCCGGTGTCTCGAACAGCGATCCGAACGGCGCGCTCTCGCCATAAAGCGGGTGCTTGCCCAAGTGCATCGCTACCGCGCTGAACGTGACCCAAGGCTGTGGCGGGGACGTGGGAACATGCTGTATGCCCTTCTGCTCCGGCGTCACAATATCCCGCAGAGGCGCGGCGGCGAGGCCGGCGAGCGCGTCGTTTTCCTCGGCGCCGGCGATCTGCGGCACTCGGCAAGTCATCCGAAGGCGAAGTTTAAGATCGTAATGCCCGCCCGACTTCTCAATGACGCGAAGATGCACGGGATGGATCGCGCCCCCTTCGATCGAGAGCAAATGCTCATGTTGGAGCGAGACGACGCCGGTCTCGCGGTCGACACTGAAACGACCGTTACAATCGTCAATCAAATAGAACCCAGGCGCCTCCAGGGTAGGCGCGGCGTGTTCCGCGCCGAAGGCCGCGGTGGCGTCGCCTCGGCGGCGCCGCGGCTCGACCGGGATCGAGTCGAAATTCAGGGCGAAAGGGTCAGATGGCGACATCATGGCCCCGCACATTCGCCGATTTTGGCTAAGGCGCAGTGAAGGCGGCGTTGTGAAAGGGTTTACCAAACGCTTGGGCGTCACCTCTCCCCGTTCCGGGGAGAGGTCAATTCGCGAAAGCGAATTGGGTGAGGGGCAGGAAACGCCTGGCTGGGAAGAGTTAGCGCTGCCTCCTCATCCGGCCCTTCGGGCCACCTTCTCCTCCGCAAGAGGAGAAGGGAAGTAAAGCGCCGCGCTATTCCCCCCAACCAATGGCGGCCTTCACTTCGAGGAATTCCTCCAGCCCGAAGCTGCCGCCTTCGCGCCCGAGGCCCGATTGCTTGTAGCCGCCAAACGGCGTGCCCATGCCGCCAAAGCCGCCATTGATGTGCACGTTGCCCGCGCGCAGGCGCTTGGCCACTTTGCGCGCACGCTCCTGTCCGCCCTGCACATAGGCCGCGAGCCCGTAAGGCGTATCGTTGGCGATGCGAATGGCGTCTTCCTCCGTTTCGTACGGAATCACCACCAGCACCGGGCCGAAGATTTCTTCGCGGGCGATCACCATGTCGTTATGGACGTTCGCGAACACCGTCGGCTTCACATAATAGCCGCTGGTGAAGCCATCCGGGCGCCCAATTCCGCCGGCGGCGACCTTCGCCCCTTCGTCGATGCCTTTTTGAATCAGGCCCTGCACCTTCTGAAATTGGTTGGCGTTCGCCAGCGGCCCGATTGCGCCCTTTTCGGCTTTGTCCGGCGCTTGCACGTTGATGGCGTTCGCGGTTTCCGCGGCGATCGCCACCACTTCATCATAACGCGCCTTCGGCGCCAGCATGCGCGAGGGCGCGTTGCAGCTTTGGCCGGTATTGTTGGCCATATGCAGCATGCCGCGCTTCACCGCTTTTTGCAGGTCGGCGTCGTCGAGGATGATGTTCGGGCTCTTGCCGCCGAGTTCGAGCGCCACGCGCTTGATGCCCTCGGCGCACGACTTCATCACCGAGGTGCCCGCGCGCGTTGAGCCGGTGAAGCTCATCATGTCAACGCCAGGATGGGCAGCCAACGCCGCGCCCACGCCCGGCCCATCGCCGTTGACCAGATTGAACACGCCCGGCGGCACGCCCGCTTCGTCCATGATTTCCGCGAACAAAATCGCATTCAGCGGCGCCAATTCCGAAGGCTTCAAAACCATGGTGCAGCCCGCAGCCAAAGCCGGCCCAACTTTGGCGCACACTTGGTTCATCGGCCAATTCCACGGCGTGATCATGCCGACGACGCCGATGGGCTCGCGCAGAATGCGCGCGCCATTCTGCTCGTACTCGAACTTGAAGCTGTCGAGCAGCTTGCGCGCGTCGATCAGATAGCCAAGCCCCGCCGGCGCCTGCGAACTTTGCGCCAGCGGCATCGGCGCGCCCATCTCCGATGAGATCGTTTCCGCCATTTCACCCATGCGCCGCTGATAGATGGCGATGATCTTATCCAGCAAAACGCCGCGCTCTTGTGTCGTCGTTTGCGACCAGGTTGCGAATGCCTTGCGCGCAGCCTTCACCGCTTTGTCCACGTCCGCCGCCGATCCCAGCGATATTCGCCCCACCGGTTTTTCAGTGGCGGGATTGATCACGTCGTGCGTGCGCGGCGCGGTTGGCGCGACCCATTTGCCGTCGATGTAGAAGTTCAGCTGTTCGTGCATGGGGCCTCCGTTGATCAAACGCACATAGGTCCGTCATCCCGGGCGAGCGGAGCGAGACCCGGGACCCAGGGGGCCATAGGGCGCTGCGTTGGCCCCTGGGTCCCGGATCGCGCGTGCCGTGCGTCCGGGATGACGGGCTGGGCTTTATATGCTCTTCCGCTTCGCCAACACCAATGGCCGACGCCCACCCGCCCCTCCGCACCTATGGCCGCACCAAGGCGCGCACGCTGAAACCGCGCCAGGCCGGCCTGCTCGAAACGCTGCTGCCGCACTTGGCACTGCCGGCGGAGGGGAAGATCGACGTGGCGAAGCTGTTCGAAGGACACGCGTCCTCCCCCCTTGGGGGGAGGTTGGGGAGGGAGGGCGATGGGGACGTGGCGCAAGCGGCAATGTCGCGCCTGACCGTCCCCCCCCCCCACCCCTACCCCTCCCCCACGGGGGAGGGGACGCAAACTCCCACACCTCTCATCCTTGAGATCGGCTTCGGCGGCGGCGAGCATCTGGTCGCCCAAGCGCAAGCGCACCCA
>JANNFH010000382.1:0-5168 GCA_031379565.1 Alphaproteobacteria bacterium | reverse complement strand
TTTCTGGCGCTGGGCTCGCTGTGCGAGTCGCTGCAGGAAGCGCAGACCTTACTGGGTCCGGTGGCGTTGGTGCTGGCTATGCCGATGATGCTGATCGCGCCGGCGCTCGATAATCCGAACGCGCCGATCATCGCGGCGTCGTCGTGGTTTCCGTTGTTCACCCCGTTCCTGCTGCTGGTACGCGCGCCCGCGGGTTTAAGCTGGGTTGAGATAGCCGGCATGGGCGCGGCGATGCTCGCGGCGCTGATCCTCGTGCTGACCCTCGCCGCGAAGGTGTTCCGCGCCGGATTGGTCAACCAACTCAGCCTCGTCAGCCTGCGCACTGGGCGAGGGAAAAAGGGCTGAGGCGCCGTACTCGTTCATTGTTCAGCGCCGGATTGGTCTCGGCGACGAACAACGGGTCGTTGGCCGGCAGCGTGGCGATGAAATTGGGGGTAAGGCCGAAATTGTCCTCGGCGCGATGGCAGGTCGCGCAGGTGCGACCATTTCCGGCGAAGGTCTCGTTGAAAAACAGCTCTCTGCCGCGATCAGCGAGTGTCAGCGGCGGATCGGGCGGCATGGGCGCACGCACGCGGCCGACGCAAACACACAAAGCAAGACGCCTCGCCAAGACATCGCGTTGCTCCTCCATCCGCACCTGCAAAACCTACGCCTTGGCGGAGCGGCGTCGAATGAACGTTTGGTCACCGCGCTTGGGGGCCGGGTCCGGGTTGGCCCGCATTGAGAGTTCGACAGTTCAGTGACGATCCAGTTTCTCGGGTTCGCGCCCGTCGCGGTTTGGTCCGCGCCAGTCGGACTTCTGGCAGACTCGCCCCTATACCGCCCGCCACCCAAGCAGCGCCAGCGAATGGCCTTCGGGATCCTTGAACGCACGCAGCGCCAATTCGCGACCCGGCGCGCGCTGCAGCACTTGGGCGGCGTGGGTGAAGGCGATGCCGCGCTCGCTCAGCGCTGTTTCCGCCGCACTCCAATCGCGCGGCTCGAAATAGAGCGTCACATCCTCGCCGCCGATGTTGGCGCCGTGATGATTGGGGCCGATCATCAGCCGCGTTGCGCCCGATTGAAAAAACGTCATGCCGCTGGCTTCAAACAGCACGGCCAGGCCCAGCACGTCGCGGTACCAGCCGACCAAGGCCACGGGATCGGCGCTCGTGAGCGCGACTTGCGCTATGCCCGACAACAAAGGTGCGGGTGTTGCATTCATGATCGCCTCTCGCTTGGTTGTTCGCTGCGCGACCTGCGTCGCGCAGTTACATTGCCGCAAACAACGTCAATGGCCTAAACGCGCTCCACACTCCGTCATTCCGGGGCGCCCGTAGGGCGAGCCCGGAATCCAGCCCAAAGGAAGCGCCTGCCGCCCTGGGTTCCGGGCCCTCGCTGCGCGAGCCCCGGAATGACGGCTGCGTGGTTTCCACGAAGGCCGGATCGCTTGGCGGCTTCGATAATAATTAGTTTGACTAACTAATTAAGTAAAGCGAGAATTTCTGCTTAAGCAAACCAGGGGCGATGCCATGCGGGCCGCACATGCGCCTTCGCCGGGCCTAGCCGATCGGCTGCACTCGGCCTGCATCCGCCTGCTGCGCCGCGTCCGCGTCGCCGATGCGGAAACCGGCATTTCCGCGCCGAAACTGTCGGCGCTTTCGGTGCTGGTGTTTGGCGGAACCCAGAGCCTGGCTTCGCTCGCGCGCGCCGAACAAGTGCGCGCCCCGACGATGTCGAAACTGGTCGCCGATCTTGAAGCAGACGGGCTGGTGGCCAAGCGTCCCAACCGCGCTGATCGCCGCGGGGTGCGCATCGAGGCCACCGCCAAGGGCCGCGCTCTGATGGAGGAGGGGCGCCGGCGGAGGCTCGCGCTGTTGCACGGCCGGCTCGCGACGCTGACACCGGCCGAACGCAAGGTTTTGGAGGCCGGCGCGAAATTGATGCTGCGCCTTGGGGCGGACGAGCGCGAACCTTAACCGCCGTAGCCGTTGCGCTCGGCGCTGACGAGGGCCTTGCTATCGCGCTTGGTCAATCGGGAGAGATGATTTGGTCTCGCCACCATCGCCGGCTTTCTCGCTCTGGCTCGTCGCCATCGGCATTGTTCTCATACGTGCCAAGGCGAACTGAGCAGCGCTCGTCAACCTTCGTCGCCCGTGGGCGCCGGCGCGCGGTAAATCTCGCATCCAGCCCGCGTGCAGACGGGGAAGAAAATGTTTGCGCCGTCGCGGGAAAATTGCGGCGCAGTGCCTCGACCCGGCGTCTCCGCCACGCGGCGCACATCCGTGCCGTCCGCGCGCATCACGTGCACTTGCTGATTCCCGTCGCGATCGGAGGCGAACGCGATCCAGCGGCCGTCGGGGGACCATGACGGCCAGCCGTCGAACGCGGGATGAGCGGTGAGATTATGCGCTCCAGACCCATCGGCGTTGGCGAGCCAGACTTCGGAATTAGCCTCTTCCACCATGCGCCGAAACGCGATCATGGAACCATCCGGCGACATGTTCGCATACGTGTTGACCCCGCCCGAGATAAGCATGCGAATTGCGCCGCTGGCGACATCGACGGCGTAGATATTGGCGTCGTTCTTCGCTGGCGGCGCCAGATCGTCATTGCTGCAATAAAGAATTTCGGTGCTGTCGGGCGACCACGTGGGGTGGATATTGCGCTGCGCCGCCGGCGTCAGCGCCCGCCGGTTCGCGCCGTCCGCGTCCATCACGTAGATCACTTCGCCGTCGTCTTCCTTCGACATGAAGGCGATCGAGCGCCCGTCCGGCGACCAGGACGGGTCTTCGTGATCGTAAGCATCATTGGTCAGCATGATGACCGACGATCCGTCCGTGTTCATCACCGCCAGCTGTTCGCGCCCGTCCACCAGGGCGACAACCACCATGCGCGCGCCGTCGGGCGACATGGACGGGTCGAGATACATGCCGTGGGTCACCTGCACCGCGCGGCCAGCCGTGTCAGCCGCCACGCCGCCACACGCACCCAGGGACGCTGCCGCCGCGACTGCCATGCAGAGCGCGGCGCCTTTCATCGAATTCAGTCTCTGTGTCATGGCGGAGCGATGCGCGCTTCAGCCGCCTTACGTCGAACCCTTGTCGATAAGCGCGCCGAGATCCGCCCCGAAACGCAAAAACGCCGCCGGGCGTGGGCCGGGCGGCGTTTGGCGACGTCGAGGCGTCGTAAATCTAGGGCCGGCCGACCGGCGGCTTGCCGGGCGGACGCGGCAGCAAGCCCTCGCGCTGGGCGCGTTTGCGGGCCAGCTTGCGCGCCCGGCGCACGGCTTCGGCTTGTTCGCGCGCCCTTTTCTCGGACGGTTTTTCGTAATGATTGCGCCGTTTCATTTCCCGAAACGTGCCTTCGCGCTGCATCTTTTTCTTCAACGCTTTCAACGCCTGATCGACGTTGTTATCGCGGACGAAAATCTGAACCAGGACAAGTCCTCCGGTTAAACGCTGCGCAATATCGCCCCCACAGCGCGCCTGCACTGCCGAGCCGCCCCTTTAGGGAAGGCGCGGGGATAGCAAACCAGGGCGCGCCTGTCACCCCCATTATGAAGCCGCCGGCGCCCGGCCGACCAGCCCCGCGCTTTTGCCGGCGAGGCGCCCGCGGCCCATATGCGCTATACTCTTCTCCATGCCCGACGCCCCGTCCGCCCGCTTTCGCGCCCGCCTCCTGCAGGCCTTCTCACCCCACGCAGAGCGGCTGGGCTGGACCGAGGCCGCGTTCAAGGCCGCCGCCGCCGAAGCAGTGCTTTCAGAAGGGGAGGCCGCACTCGCCTGTCCGCGTGGCTCATTCGACCTGTTTGACGCTTTCGCCGAGCGCGCCGACCAGGCCATGCTGGCGCGCCTGGCAGAGCTCGACCTCGCCAGCATGCGCTACAGCCAGCGGGTGAAAGCCGCCGTGCAAGTGCGGCTTGAGGCCCAGGCGCCCTACAAGCCAGCCGCCCGCGCCATGACCCGCGCGCTCTCGCGCCCAACCCGCGCGCCGGAAGCGGCGCGCCTGTTATGGCGCACTGCCGATCGCATCTGGCGCGCGCTCGGCGACACCTCCACCGACGAGAATTACTATTCCAAGCGCGCCATCCTCGCCGGCGTGCTCGGCGCGACCTATGCGCGTTGGTTTTCCGATGCGAGCGAAGGTCATGTCGACACCTGGGCCTTCCTCGACGCCCGCATTGACAACGTGATGCAATTCGAAAAATTCAAAGCCCAACTGAAACCGCTCGCGGGCCTCGGCGAAACCGCCGCCAGCATCGCCGCCCGCTTCCGTTATGGTGGCTCGGGCGGATGACGGCTACGGCTTTGCTTCGCTCAACCGCGAAAGCCGCCGTTGGCAACAATGTGGCGAGACGGGTTATATTGGCCCAAAATTGCCGGTCGCACCTTGGCTTGTTCAGCCGAGGGCGAGACTGCGATTTTTCGGATTTTGCCGCGCCACGAAGCCGTGGACCGTTTAACTCATGTGAGCGTCATGGATCGGATCTTTCGATCCATTCGTGCTAGAGCAGCGCGTCGCGTTGTTTTGTCCGCCCCGACGAGGCGGTTGATCGTCGCCGCCCGTCGGGTGCGTAGGGGAATAGGTAATGAGAAAATTCTTGGCGATCGCGGCCTTTGCTGTCGCGGCGATGACCACAGCCGCTTATGCCGCTGCGCAGGACTTCACGATCCACAATAATTCCGGCCATACGGTGGTGACCCTGAACGTCTCGCCGACTAGCTCGAACCAATGGGGTCCGGACATTCTCGGCCGGGACGTGCTTGCCAATGGTGAGAGCGCCCAGGTCACCTTCGATCGCAACGAAGACCAGTGCATTTGGGACATCCGCGCCACCTATAACGACGGCGACAGCGGCGACTGGCGCGGGATCAACCTGTGCGAGACGACCGACGTAAGCCTAACCCCATAAAGGCGGTGCCCACAGCGCGCATCTGGATCTTGTCGGGTCGGCGAACAGATCGACGAGATCGACCGCTTCGAATGGGCTCACGCGCTCAAACTATGATCGCGCTTTGGTTTGCGAACATTGCGGACGTCTGAGATCGATGCGGTGGACGGCTCTCCACCCGGCCGGCAGCATAAGCTTCCGGTTTGAGCTGGAGGAGAGCCATGGATCAGGTCGTCACGATTGGGTTGGACATCGCGAAGTCGGTGTTTCAGGTGCATGGGGTGGATGCTGCGGG
>JANNFH010000358.1:0-4511 GCA_031379565.1 Alphaproteobacteria bacterium | reverse complement strand
CACCTTCGCCCAGCCGCTGTACACGGATCGTCAGCGTGAATTCTCGCGGAGGATGAGCGCACGGGGCTTGTTTACACCCCAATTGGTGTTCGATGGCGAACGCCAAATAAGCGCCTCCGATTGGGATGAAGCGCGCGCCGTCCTAGAGCAAGCGCTCGCGCAGCCACGACCGGCAGGGGCGCCGGAAATTGTGCTGCAACGCCTGCCCGGAGGGCGCGTGCGCGTAGCGGTCGTCGGCGGCGCCCATTCAGGCGCGCCTGCGGACATCTGGTTGATTGCCTTCGATCCGGGCCCAGTGACTGTCAGTGTAACCGGCGGCGAAAATGCGCGCAGGCGGGTTACCCATTTCAACCTTGTTCGAACCCTCGATCGCGTCGGCGACTGGACCGGAGCGCCGGTTTACTTCGAACGTGAAAGATGCCGGCCCCAATGCGCGGCTATCGTGCAGCAAGAACGCGGCGGGCGCATTCTCGCCGCTGGCGCCACCAGATCGTCCTCCGCAGTGCAATAGAGCTGATTTACGTGGGATCGGCTTCTGATCCGACGGAGCTTCAGGCGACGTCGATCTGTGCCGGTCCAAAACGCCGGGCGATCAGCGCGATCGGAACGCCGACGAACATGGTGTGCGTGAAGATCATGCCCGCCAATTGCGCAGGGTCGCTGGGTCGCAACGCGCTGAACGCGTGCGCGAGCCGCTCCATCGCTTCAGCGCTGGTCACGGCGAAGGCGCCCGTGGCCGCAGCAGACAAAGGTACGACGACGTAATTCATCGCCACGTAAAGAACGAGTCCGTAAAGAAAGCCCCATAGCGCCGCGTCGCGCCGAAACGCTCGCACTTGCGTTGAAAATAGCACAAATACGCCGGCCATGATCGTAGCGATAAAGAAATGCGTGCCTAGGCCTAGCGCCGCCGTGTTAACGCCGCCCGCGTTCGCCGCATCGCGCCCGATCCATCCCGCCGCTACCGATTGCAGCACCTGCACCGGAGTCAACCCGTAACTCAGTGGGCCGTACACAACAAAGGCGTAGAGGATATCCAATATCCGGCGACGAGGCCGCCAAGCAACACCGCCGACACAACGCGCGCCATCTCATTCTTCTCCCGCGAACGGATTCTTGTTCTGGCGCACGATCAGCCGCACCGGCGCGGCGTGGAGATCGAACGCCTCCTTCAGCCCGTTGACGAGGTAGCGTTTGTAACTTTCGGGCAAGTCACTTGCACGCGAGCAGATCAACACGAAGGTTGGCGGGCGCGCCTTGATCTGGGTGATGTAGCGCGGCTTGATGCGCTTGCCATGCACCGCCGGAGGGGGGTGGCGGCGCAACGTGGCTTGCAGCCAGGAATTGAGGTCGCCGGTCTTCACCCGCGCGGTCCAATCGGTATGCGATTCCCCCACCGCCTTCATCAACCGGTCGAGGCCCACGCCTGAAAGCGCCGCCAACGTCACCAACGGCGCGCCGCGCGCTTGTGGCAAGCTTTCCTGCGCCACCAATTTCATCTCTTCGAAATGAGCGCGCGTATCTTCGATTTTGTCCCATTTCGCCAGCGCGAACACGAGCCCGCGACCTTCGCGTATGACCAGATCGGCGATGGTGAGATCCTGCTTTTCAAACGCCTCGCTCGCATCCATCACCAGCACGCAAATCTCGGCGAAACGAATGGCGCTGATGGTCTCGCTCACCGAAAGGTGTTCTAGTTTTTCCTGCACCTTGGCTTTCTTGCGCATGCCGGCGGTGTCAATCAGCCGATAGCGTTTGTCGCCATAATCCCAATCGACTTCGATGGAATCGCGCGTGATCCCAGCTTCGGGGCCGACCAGCAAACGGTCCTCGCCAATCAACGCGTTGACCAAGGTCGATTTACCGGCGTTTGGGCGACCAATGATGGCGAGTCGGATCGGCCTGTCCTCCAGGCGCTCCGCGGGCGCCTCGGCCTGCGGCAAGTGTTTTTCGATCGCGGCGTAGAGTTCGCCCATGCCTTCGCCGTGCTCAGCCGAGAGTGCGACAGGCTCGCCGAGCCCAAGCGCGAACGCTTCGTTCAAGCCTACATCGCCGGCGCGGCCTTCAGTTTTGTTTGCGACCAGCACAACCGGCTTGCCGGCGCGGCGAAGCAGTAGGGCGAAGGTTTTGTCCACCGGCGTCACGCCAACGCGCGCATCGATCATGAACACGATGATTTCAGCGTCCGCGACGGCGCGCTCGGTCTGTTCGCGCATGCGCGCTTCAAGCGAAGCGTCGCGTAAATCCTCGAAGCCTGCGGTGTCAATCAGGGTAAACTCGAGATCGCCCAGCCGGCCCGCCGCTTCGCGCCGGTCCCGGGTAACGCCCGGCGTGTCATCGACAATCGCCAGGCGTCGCCCCGCGAGCCGATTGAACAGCGTCGATTTGCCGACATTGGGTCGGCCCACAATGGCGAGCTTGAGCATCAAGGGATCAGGTATCAGCTGTCAGGCATCGGCGCCTAAACATGGCGCTCCGGGTCATTAGGGCGTCAGATGGTTCCGCCACCTGACGTCCGATACCTGACACCTGCGTCAGCGAAGCACAATCAAACGCGCCTCGTCGGTGACCAGGTAGATCACGCCGCCCGCGGTGACCGGCGGAATGAAAACCGGATTGCCCGCGTCGGCGGTGGCGGTCACGGTGCCGTTCTGGGGCGATACGGCGACCACGTCGCCCACCGAATTCGCCAGCACGAGCTTTCCGCCCACCATGATCGGCCCAGCCCAGGACACCCGGCCGCTGCGGTCTTCCTCATTCTCGTAGCGGCGCAGTTGGCGCACCCAAAACACCCCGCCCGTGGCGCGGTCGAAAGCCGCCAATTCGCCGTCCACGTTCACCGCAAACAGCACTTCGCCGCCGACCCAGGGCGTCTGCGTCGAGGCGAAAGCACGCGACCAGACCCGCTGGCCGGTGCGGATATCGATCGCCGCCAGCACGCCCGAATGGCTGGCGGCGTAGACGACGCCGCCATCGACCACCGGGCGCCCGGCAATGTCGTTGATGGCGGAGAGCGAGGTAAGCCGGCCGGTGCGGGACAATGAATCGGTCCACACCCGCCGACCGTTGGCTGCGAGCAACGCCGTGAGCTCGCCTGAAGCGAACGGAGCGATTACGGTGTCTTCCGACGCGGCAACGCTCGACGCAGAAAGGATGCGCGCAGACTCGGCGATGGCTTGAAACGTCCATTGCACATCACCGGTGCCCGCATCCATGGCAATCAATTCACTGTCGCTGGTGGTGGCGTACATGCGCCCGCCCGCAACCGTCGGCGCGGTCAGGAACGGCGTATGGCCCTCGAACCGCCAAACCTCCGCACCGCTCGCTGCATCAAGCGCGACCGCAAAGCCAAAACCGGTGGTGACGAACACGCGCCCACCTAAAGCGGCGACACCTCCGCCACTGGCGTGGCGATCCTCGCTGTCATGGGCGCGCAGGCGCTCGGCCCATAGCTCTCGCCCGTTCGACGCATCCACAGCATGCACGCGGGTTTCAGCGTCGAGAAAGAATAGCGTGCCCTCGGAAATCACCGGGGGCGCGGCTAGGCTGACATGATCGTCCGAGCCCGCTCCCAAATTGGAGCGCCAAGCCTGCTGCAAATTCGCTTCACCCGCCGCGTTGGCGGGCGAATTGTCTGCCTCTCCGCCAGGCTGGTTCCAATTGATCATCGCCACCGCCGGCGGCGTCACAATCGCATGCGACGCGAGCGCCGGATCAGGGGCCAATTGCTGCTCGAAAGTCAGAATCGATACTCGCCCATCTTGCGGCGCGGTGCTGGTGGAATCTGAATTGCCGCCACCCCCGAACGGCCACACCGCGTCGCCGATCCGTTGCGCCGTCGAGCACGCGGACAGCGCAGCAGCGGCCGCGATGGCGGCGATCGAGACCAATCGACTCATTTGGATTCTCCTTCGGTCGGCTGACGCGCCGGCTCGGCCGCTTCGTCAGCGGCGGGTGCGGGCGCGGGCCCGAGAACTGCCAGTGCGAGTTCCGCGCGCTGACGGACGCTCTGCGGCGTGTCGAAAGCCAGGCGCATATTTTCCAACGTGTCGCGGGCGATGTCGGTTTGACCCGCTTCCCAAGCCTCGACCGCCAACAATTCTTGCGCCAGGAACGAAAACTGCCCGCCGCCATCAATGATCGGCTGCACCCGCGCTTGCACCGCCTGAAAGTCCTGGCTGTCGGCGACAAGATACGCGGCGCGCAACTGCGCGCTGGCGCGCATCACCGGGTCACGCGCGTCGGCGGCGATGGTGTCGAACTCGGTGAGCGCGGCTTGTAGATCGCCTTGGCTTTGCAGTAACGCCGCGTGCTCCATGCCCGCCATAATCCGGTAGGCCTGCGGCCCGCGCGTCAATAACGGTTCGAACGCAGTCTTAGCGGCATCGATATCGCCGTTGGCGGCTTGTTGAAGCGCGACGGCGAACGCATCGGATTGGCGCTGCGCCGCTTTCAGCATCTCGCCGCGCCAAAGCTGCCATCCCCCAATCCCAGCGAGCACCGCAATGAGT
>JANNFH010000351.1:0-3211 GCA_031379565.1 Alphaproteobacteria bacterium | reverse complement strand
GGACGGCTGCACTTCCGCGGCGAAGACGCGGGCTTTGCGGTGCGGGCTTTGACTGGTTCAGAGAACGTGGTCGGCGGTACGGCGTCAGCCGACGGCGAGTGGCGCCCGGGCCCGCCGACCAGCGCCCGCTTCAATGTCGCCATGCGCGATTTCCA
The DNA here is from genome assembly GCA_031379565.1 of Alphaproteobacteria bacterium. Lineage (GTDB taxonomy): Bacteria > Pseudomonadota > Alphaproteobacteria > Caulobacterales > Aquidulcibacteraceae > Vitreimonas. The sequence continues at coordinate 3,056 of JANNFH010000351.1, read as the reverse complement.
AGTGGTGCGGATGCCGGCGATGACGCGGCTGCTCTCCTCCGCGGGTTCGCTGCGCGGTTTGGTGGAGATGCTCAACGGTGATGGCATTGGCATGAGCGCGCTCGATGCTCCGGTGGTGTACGCCAACAACAGGCTGACCTTCCGCGAAGCGCGCATGGCGGGGCCCTCGCTGGGGCTGACCGCGAGCGGCAGCTACGACATGGAGCGCGACAATCTCGATGTTGATGGCGTCGTCGCGCCGTCGCCGACGCTCAATCTGTCCATGCTTGGCGGGATTCCGGTTATCGGTGATTTGCTGGTCTCGCGCCGCGGCGAGGGCGTGTTCGGGATGACTTATTCGATCAACGGTCACGTCGCCGAGCCGCGTGTGGGGGTAAACCCGGTGTCGGCGCTGACGCCAGGGATATTGCGCCGCATTTTTGAACCGCTGCAACGCTCCCAGCCCGCGCCCGTGGCCGAAGCGCCGGCGCCGGAGGCAGCCGCGTCGCCGGTGGGCGAAGGCGATGCGAGCGCGCCCTAGGCGAGGCGCAGCAACGCGTGCTTTTTTTTGCCGAGCGAAAGCTTGATCACACCATCGACGATGTCCGCCGCGCCAAGCGCAGCATTTTCATCGCTCACCGCGATATCATTCACACGCAACGCGCCAGCGGCGATATGGCGCTTGGCTTCGCCGTTCGAAGCGACCAATCCAGCGCGCACGAAGGCCGCGGCGACGCGCAGGCCAGTTGCTATCTCGGCCTGAGTTACGTTGAATGTTGGCAAGGCCGTCACTGTTTCGGCTGAGCCGCCGAAAATCGTGCTGGCGGTTTTCTCGGCCTTCTCCGCATCGGCGTGTCCATGCAGAAGCGCCGTCGCCTCCGTGGCGAGCACTTTTTTGGCGTCGTTGATTTCCGCACCTTGCAATGCTTCGAGCCGCGCGATTTCTTCGAGCGGCAGGTCAGTGAAAATCTTTAAGAAGCGGCCCACGTCCGCGTCCTCGCAATTGCGCCAATATTGCCAATATTCAAACGGGCTGAGCAGGTCGGAATTGAGCCACACCGCGCCTTGGGCGGTCTTGCCCATTTTGGCGCCGGAAGCGGTGGTGATCAGCGGTTGGGTGAGGCCGAACAATTCGGCGCTCTCCATGCGCCGGCCAAGTTCGACCCCGTTGACGATGTTGCCCCATTGGTCCGATCCGCCCATTTGTAATCGACAATTATAGCGCCGGTGCAGCTCAACAAAATCGTAGGCCTGCAAGATCATGTAATTGAATTCGATGAAGCTCATCGGCTGCTCGCGCTCAAGCCGCAGGCGCACCGAATCCATCGTCAGCATGCGATTGACCGACATGTGCCGGCCGACGTCGCGCAGGAAGTCGATGTAATTGAGCGTCATCAGCCATTCGGAATTATCGACCAGGATGGCGTCGTTCTTGCCCGTGCCGAAGCTCAGGAATTTCTCGAACGTGCCCCTGATGGCGGCGGCGTTTTGCTCGATCTGCGCTTCGGTGAGCATTTGGCGCGTTTCCTCCTTGCCGGAAGGATCGCCAACCCGTGTGGTGCCCCCGCCGAGAAGCACGATCGGCTTGCCGCCGGCCTGCTGCAGCCGGCGCAGGAACATAATCTGGGTGAGACTGCCGACATGCAGGCTCGGAGCGGTCATATCGAAACCGATATAGCCGGTGATCCCAGCCCCTTTGGCTTGGGCGGCTTCATCCAGCGCCACCAAATCGGTGCATTGGTGAAATTGCCCACGCGAAACGATCGTGCGCAGGAAGGGTGATTGGGGGCTTTCGGCGCTGTTCATGACGGCGCGGCGCTTAGCATGGGGGCCGGAAGATGTCGAAGACTACGCCCTGTTAAAGGTGATCGGCGATAAAATGCAGTCCGTGCGCCAGAACCTGATCCTGCACCCTGATTGCCGCTCCGCCGCCGTGACGGGGATCGCGGTGGAGGTGACGCGTCCAGGCGGGGCGCTGGCGCTGCGCTATGTCGTCGAGGGGAACATTGCGGAGGTGCGCCTGCCGCCAACGAGTGCATCCGTCCGCGCCGACGAGCTTTGGCGCCATACCTGTTTCGAGGCCTTCATCCGTGTGCCGGACGGTGAGGGGTATGCCGAATTTAACTTCGCGCCCTCAACCCAATGGGCGGCCTATTGCTTCGACGGCTACCGGGACGGCATGCGCGATGCGCCGCTGGCCGCGCCGCGTATCGATGCGCGCGCGGGCAACGAGAGCTATGAACTGAGCGTGTTGCTGCGCGCGCCCAGCTTGCGCGGCGCCCTGCGGCTGGCTCTTTCCACTGTGATCGAAGAAACCAGCGGCGAAAAATCCTACTGGGCGCTGGCGCATCCGCCGGGCAAGCCTGACTTTCATCACGCCGACGGTTTCGTTCTGGAGCTTCCATGAAGTTTGGCATTGATCGCTTGCTGGAAGAGCCCTTGCTGCGCGCGCCGCTTGTGGGCAAGCGCGTGGCGCTGCTGGCGCATCCTGCATCGGTGACAGCCGATCTTACCCATTCGCTCGACGCCTTGGCGGCGTGCGGCGTGAATCTAACCGCTGCTTTCGGGCCGCAGCATGGGCTTCGCGGCGACAAGCAAGACAACATGGTCGAGAGCGCCGACTACAACGACCCGACGCTTGGCATTCCGGTGTTCAGCCTCTACGGCGAGGTACGCCGGCCGAGCGGGCAAATGCTCTCCACGTTCGATGTCGTGCTGATCGATTTGCAGGATCTCGGCTGCCGCATCTACACTTTCATCACCACGCTTTTGTATATGCTCGAAGCGGCGGCGCAGAACGGCAAGGAAGTCTGGGTGCTCGATCGCCCCAATCCGGCTGGGCGGCCCGTTGAAGGGCTCACGCTGCGTCCCGGTTGGGAAAGCTTTGTTGGCGCTGGGCCAATGCCGATGCGCCACGGGATGACGCTTGGCGAATTGGGCGCTTGGTTCATAGCGCATTACAAACTAGACGTCGCCTATCGCGTGGTTGAGATGGAAGGCTACAAGCCCGACGCCGCGCCCGGCTTTGGCTGGCCGCTTGGCGAGCGCACCTGGATTAATCCCTCCCCCAACGCGCC
>JANNFH010000338.1:0-3145 GCA_031379565.1 Alphaproteobacteria bacterium | reverse complement strand
CGGGAAGGCGCCCATCCGCAGCGTCACCTCGAGCATTATCATGGCGTGCTGCAGGCCGACGCCTATGGCGGGTACAAGGCTCTGTACGTGGATAATCGCGTCGGCGGGCCGATCACCGAGGCTGCGTGCTGGGCCCATGGTCGGCGCAAATTCTATGTCCTGGCCGACCTCGCCGCCAAGGCGCGTGATCCACGCATCGTGATTTCGCCGATCGCGCTGGAGGCCGTGCGGCGCATCGATGCGATCTTCGCCATCGAGCGCGAACTGGGTGGCCTGGCGCCGGAGCAGCGCCGCGCCGCGCGCCAGGAAAAAGCCAAGCCGCTGGTCGATGAGCTGCACGCGTGGATGAAGCATCAGCGCGCCCGCGTCTCCGGCAAAACCCCGCTCGGCAAGGCGCTTCACTACATGCTGGTGCGATGGGATGCTTTCGCGCGCTTTCTCGATGACGGACACATTTGCCTGACCAACAATGCGGCCGAACGCGCCTTGCGCGGCGTCGCCATCGGGCGGAAATCCTGGCTGTTCGCGGGCTCGGACGAGGGCGCTTCATACTGCTCATCTCATCATGCCTTTGAAAGATCGAGGAGATTTTGTTGGCGTTCGTCTGGCGGCGGGCGTCGCGATCGGCGCGCGTTCGCTTTGTGTCGCATTTCGGGCCGTTCGAGATCGATCCGGCGAATGATCCACGGCGCCCCTTTGCAAAATTGTGTGGCTGGGAGATCACCGTCGGTGATCAGCCGACGGATGGTGGTCGTGCTGAGCGACAAAATAGCGGCGGCCTCTTCCAGCGTCACCTCGCCACGGTCGGCGCGCTCACCGTCACGATAGATATCGATGCCATATTGGCGGCGCAGGGAGCAAAGGCGGCCGCGCGTCCAACTGTTCCCGTGGCTTGTCGCCTTGCCAGAGCGGTTGAGCAAAGCGGCAATCGTGTGATCGGGCATTTGGCGCGCCAAAGCACGCACCAGATCGACCACGTCAACGTCGGTCGCCCAACGCGACTGACCGGCGCGGTTTTTCCGGATCGCCAGGCGCGTGTGGTCGCCGCCTTGCCAATGGATGACAAGCTCCAGCGTGTCGCCAACGATATCGATAATGATTTCCGAGATCACGGTGCGAATGATTTTCTTGCGGGTCTCTGGCGTGGTCCCTGGGCTTTGCCAGGCCCGCATCAGGTCCTGACCGAGCGACATAAGCCGCTCGCGATCGGCCACGCTGAGAGCGGGCGTTTTGTCAGCGTCCAGCTGATCGATCTCGCGTTCAAGCTCGCGCACCGCAACGAGGCGTTCATTCCAGCGCCGCTCCAATTCGCCGGCGACGAGGCGGTTCTCTGGATCGGTGGCGTCGTATTGGCGCAGCGCCCTGGCGGCTTCATACCGCGCTTGCTGCAAGGCTAATTCCAACTGATCCCTCTTGTCGCTCCGTTGATGGCTGCGCGCCTCGGCCACGGCGAGTGCGGCCTCCATGCCCAGCGGTTGCAGTCTGTGCAGCACCTCTTTGGCAAGGACGCGATCCACGCGCATTCCGCCGAAAGTGATGCATCGCGCCGCGGCGAGCTGGTTGAAAGCGCCCACACATTCGTAGCGGAAGGTCTGGCCATAGCGGACGTGGAGCTTCTTGCCGCACCGCGCGCAGCGCAGCAGACCTGGCAACAAGGCCTCGCCAGAACGGACGGCGCCGCGACTCATGAAGCGCTTGCCATTGGCGTTGTCGGAAATCAGCTGCTGGTTCCTTTCGAATTCGGGCCAGCCAATATAACCCTCATGATGCTCGCGGATCAAAATATCCCAACCGCGCCAATCACGCTGCATGCTTCTGACCACGCGCTTGCGTCCGTTCTCGATCGTCACGCGGGCCGTCCGCCGGCCGAAGGCGTAGGCGCCCGCATAGACCGGATTGGTCAGCATGTGATGAATTGTCGGGTAGACGGGCAAGCGCCACGTGATTCGGTCCGCGCCCCTGCTGGCCAATGGCAGAAGAATCTTTTCCTGCCTGCACCACACGAGAACCTGGCGGACCGTCTGAAGCTCGGAGAATTTGCGGAAGACCAACGCTATAGCATCCTGAACGCGGCGGTCGGCATCCTTCTCAATGCGATCGCCGCCGGACTTCACATATCCGACCGCCACCGTCAGAAAGAGTTCTCCTCGCCGCGCCTTTTGCTTCATCGCCTCGACCGATCGCTGGCGAAAGGTGGAAAGCTCCATCTCGCTCATCGTGCCCTTCATGCCGAGCAAAAGCCGATCATTGGGCGAGCCCGCGTCATAAACGCCATCCTCATCGACAATCAACGTGCCGACCAAGCCGCAAAATTCCAGGAGCGTGTGCCAGTCGCGGCCATTGCGCGCCAACCGCGAGGCTTCAAGCGAGAATACCGCCCCGACGCGGCCCTCACAAATCGCGGCCAGAAGCCTCTCAAAGCCCGGTCGCCGCCCGCCGGCGCCCGATCGGCCGAGATCATCGTCAATCACTTCGACATCGCACCAACCAAGCCCGCGGGCCCGATCGGCAAGGCTGTATTGCCGCCGCTGGCTCTCCAGATTTTGCGTGACTTGAAAGGCGGTTGACTGACGAACATAGACGATGGCGGCGCGCGCCACGTGGTCAGGCTTAATTTTGGTCATCGCCCGCCTCCGACCCGCTCTCCAGAACTGCCGTCGCTTCCGTCAGCAGCGATTGGAGCTGCTCCAGCACGGTCTTGCGTTGGTCCGGCGCTATCGCCATCGGCGTTTCCTGCGCCGGATTTTCGAACAGATCGGCCTGAACTTTGGCCATCGGCGCCTCCTTGGGGAACCTCGTCCCGCTGGTGGGAGGCTAAGGCCGAATCCAGGAGCGCCCTCAGATCGAGAAGAGCCGAAAGCGAAATGCACGGCGCATCAACGATTTTGGTCGAAGCTGATTCAGCGTCGATCATCCACGCCGGAATCAGGTAGGAACACCCAGTGTCAGATCTCAGTGTTAGATGCCGGAAGCCGTTATGGAGCTGATCGGCGACAATGATCGCTGGTTTGCCGAACAAGGGGTGGAATGGGTATGCGACTTCAAGTTCGAGCCCCAGACTCCGGGCATCATGAGGCTGCTTCGGACCGCGGCGGCGCGCGCGCCGCCATCAAGTACTCACTGATTTAAACCCCGAAACTGAACC
>JANNFH010000296.1:0-1796 GCA_031379565.1 Alphaproteobacteria bacterium | reverse complement strand
CCGCCGCCGGAAGCACGCGGGGCTAGGCGCATGTCGAGACGGCGCTGGGTCAGATCAATCACGCCGAGGCCAGGAATGCGCAGGTTCAGCGTGTTGAACGAAAGATTATCACTGGCGAGGGCGCCGTCGGCCACGGCGAAGGTGGCGGAAAAGCCGTTGAAGGGCGTGCGCGCTTCAGGGGCAATCAATTCGCCGCGTAGAGCGTTGCGGATGGTGCGCGACACGCCGCCAAGATCAACCCCGCGCAGCACCCCCGACACGACTTCGATATGGACGCCGCCGTCGGCGCTGGAGATCAATTCGCTTTGCGTGCGTCCCTGCAGCCGCAGATTGACCGCGAGTTCGGCGCGCCCTTCGATGTTCCCGAAATTGTACGCGTCGCTGAGTAAACGTTGCGCATCGACGCCCTGCACGCTGATATCCTGCACCATCCGCACCGAGGGCTCGCGAGCATCGATTTCCATGCGCCCTGTGGCGGAGCCGCCATAGAGGCTGACGCTATGCAGCGTCGAAGCCAGATACCCGTCGTTGAGCACCAGCGCGACGACAGCGGCATCAATGCGCAAGCGCTGCACCAGCACGGCGTGCGTGGTCAGTTCCAGATCAGCGTTGATAGCGCGCAAGGAGGAAAAATCGATTGGCGCCTGGCTGGGCGCTTCGGCCACGTCGAGCGCACGCGCAGGGGCCTGCACCACGGCGATTTCCGCCGTTGGCGCCGGTGCAGGAACTGCTCCTGCCGGCGGCAACGTGGCGGCCTCGGCCGGCGCATCGGCCGCGGCGGGCGGTGGGGTTTGACCTGGCAAATAAGGGTTGAGGTCGAAATCGAACAATTCGAGGCGGCCGCTCAAATAGGGCTTGCCGCGCAATTGCGAGACCGAGAAATCGCCGCGCCCGCTGAGCCGATCGAGCGCAAAGGTGGCGTTGGTGAAGTTGAAAAGCCCCCCGCCAATATCCAATCGGCCCGAGACCGCAAATGCATCGAGCCCGGCGGCGCCTTGCAGCGGCGTGCCGGTCCAGGCGGCAAGCCTGCGCAAACTCGGCCCGCCCGCGGTCACCAGCCCTTGCATCTCGCCCGACGCCGCCGTGGTGGCGCCGTTGAAATCGGCGGTGAGCAGCTCGCTGGCGATGTTGAGTTTCACCGCCGTGCCGCGGCCGGCGAAGGCCGCACGCGGGGCCGCGATCTCGATCGCCAACGCCAGCTGCTGGTCGGCGTAGCGCACATCGCCTTCGATCCGCATAGGCAGGTTGAGGCTCGTAAGCGCGGTGGTGAGATTGGCGTCGCCGATCACCCAGCCCGTGCCGCGGCGCGCGTCATAATAGCTGACTTCGCCGCCCTCAGTGCGAATCTCCTGAAGGCTGAAACGGCCCTCTTCGGTAGCGGGACGTTGTGGCGCGGGCGCCGGAATTGGCGCCTCGGTTGGGCTCGTGCGCGGGGCCAGCGACCAATTGTTGTGACCTTGGGCATCAACCTCCAGGGCGATGCGTGGGTGCTGCAGCACCAATTGCCGCACCACCACTTGCCGGTTGAGCAAGGGGCGAATTTCGACGCCGATATGGATGTCGTCCATCGCCGCCAGCGCTGGCGCGCGTCCGCCTGCGACATTGGCCAAGCTCGCATCGGCGGCATGCAGGCCGAGGACCGGCCACAGGCTGACGCCAACTTCCCCGGCAATGGTGAGTTCGCGCCCGGTGGCGTTCTCCACCGCCCGCTCGACCTCAGCGCGCACATCGATGCGCGAGACCAGGTACGCCAGCGCGCCCGCCCCTAGCGCCGCCAACGCCACCAGCGCCCCGAG
>JANNFH010000291.1:0-1554 GCA_031379565.1 Alphaproteobacteria bacterium | reverse complement strand
ATGACGGCCACAAAGATGGGCACGACCGACAGGAGCACATCGCGGCTGAGGATTTCATTGCCCAGGGCGCTGTGCTGCAGGAGGGCCAGGGAGACGCCCCACCAGGTGAGCATGGCGTTCATGGTGGCGGCCAGGAACCAGGCCGCCAGCAGGTACCAAACTTCCACCCGCTCGCGCGAGCCGTGCTCCGGCGTGAACAGCCGGGCGATGCCGGCGAAGTCCATGCCGCAGAAGGCGATGGCCAGGATCATGGCCCAGCGGACGCCGATAAAGCGCAGGTCGCTTTCATGGTGCGGCGTTTGTTGCCGATGGCTGGCGATGTCAGCGCCGACGCCGCCGACGCGCTTGGCGTCGCGCTCTGTCACGCCGCGCACGCTGGCTTTCGGCGCAAGGCGGGGGCGTGAGCCAGCGCAAGCGTCCTTCTCCCCTTGAGGGGCGTTGCAAAATTCCAGCGGTCACAAGCGTTCCTCCCCCCAAAGGGGGGGTAGGGAGGGGGGGTGCAGGAGTTGGCGCAAGCGTCGCCGTCGCCCTCAATCCTGCGCGCCCCCTCCCCCTACCCCCGCAGGGGCGGGGTCGCGCCATATCCAAAAGTATTCCGCAACACGCCCACCAGGGACGGCTCTGCTTCCTCGGCTAAACCCGCACAATGAGGCCGTAGGCGAACAGCCGCGCGGCGATGCCTTCGAACTTTTCGCCGAGATCGCTGGCGGTGAAGGGCGCGCCGGAAAGCGCAAGTTCAACAGCGCTTCGTTCCTCGGGGGTGAAGATCAATTCCCCGCCGGATACAATCAAGGCGATGCGGTCGCCGTCCTGGGCCAGCCGGAACGGCGCATGCCGGCGCACCTGGAAGCGATCCTCGGCTTGGATTTCCCGCGTCGCATCGATCACGGCATAGCGATTGTCGGCGGCGCGCGAGCGAATGAAGTTGTCGATGGTCAGATCGAGCGCAGGGTCGAGGGCAATGTCGCGCGCGGCGATCTCAGCAAGGTGGCGCAAATGCGCATGCGCTGCTTCGCGGTCGAAATCGGCGCGGTGATAGCCCGGCGGCAGGCTGCGGCGCAGCTCCGGCGTGCGCAGCGCCACCTCCGAAACCGCTTCCAACATGACATCGGCCCAAGTGCGGGTGATGAGGCCCACTGTGATATGCAACGACGCCTCATCGCCTGAGGTTGATGCGTCGTGCATCAGGCCGCGCGGCACATAGGCGCAATCGCCTGCCTTCAAGGTGAATTCATGCCGCAGCTCGCCGGGCGCGTGCTTGCTGCTTTCGAAGCGCTCGCCGCGGAAGGGCGTGTCCACCGGCTTCTCATAGAGTCGCCAAGCCTTTTCACCCGCGACCTGAATCACGAACACGTCGTGATTGTCGTAATGGGTGCGAAAGCCCTGCGCGTTGGGCGGGGTGAGATAGATGTTGGTCTGGACGTGGCAGGAGAACACATGCTCCAGCCCGCGGCAGAAGCGCGCCAAGGTCGGCTCGAACTGGTGCGCCTGCTGCAAGATGATGGTGGCGCCAGCGCGGTGGCGGCGTGCGACCGCGCCACGATCGACATAGCC
>JANNFH010000240.1:0-4828 GCA_031379565.1 Alphaproteobacteria bacterium | reverse complement strand
CCGGCGTATCGACGGGCGCTGCGCGGAACAATCCCGGCGGCGGATTGCGTGGACGCACGCGCAGCATCAAGCGTGTCACGCCGAAATCGTCGGCCGCGTTCCATGAAAACGAGACCTGCTCATCGGAAAGTTGCGCCAAGGGTGCGGAAAAAGCGGCGGTCGGCGCATGATCAGGCGCCGGCGCGATGCGCCATGACGCGCGCGTACGAAACCGCTCGATGCTGAGCCGTCCTGGCCCCGGCAAGGCCAGCCGCGCTTCCCAGGCGCCGTCCGCGGCTTGCGCGAAACGCGCGCCGCGCCGCACGCCTTGTCCGTGAAACACCAATCTCGGCGCACCTACCGGCCCGGTGACGCGCACGGTGACCGCCACCGAAGGCGGCGTTTCGATGCGCTCGCCGAGCCGGTCGCTGAGCGAGATCGGCGCGGCGTGGGTATAATCGGCGGGGGTCGCCCAGGCTTCGATCTGCATCGGGCGATCGCCGAGCAGGGGGCCTGGATCGGGCAGAAAAGCGCGGGCGAGGCGGTCCGAAGCCTGGTCTCCCGCCATGACGAAGGTCGCGATCAATAAGGTGCCGAGGGCGTACCGCAGCTTGTAGGGGTCGAGTTCATCCAGGCGGGGCCGCGTCGGGCCGGCTCGGGCTTTTTCCACCTGGACCCGTGCCTGATCCTGTTCACGCTGCCAGAGCGCCAGCGCAAACGGATCGTAACGCGATGGCCGGTCGCGGAGCGTTTCAAAGGCGGCGACATCGAGCGCGCAATCATGCGCCAACCGCGCCCGCGCCTCGGCCTCGGTCGGCATGCGCCAGCGACGGCGGGCGATTCCGGCAAGCCACACAACAGCAATCACAATGACCATCGCGGCGAGGCTCTGGGCGATGGGCGCCAGCCGATCAGCCAAGCCGGCAAGCGCCAGCACTGCCCATGCGGCGATCAAAGCCGCCGCCGGCAACGCCAACCGCACGCCGCGCTCGACGCCAAGGCGGCGACGGGCGCGGCTCGCCTCACGGGCGAGCTGGTCGAGGGCGTCTTGGTGCTTCATCTGCCTGGGAGGACGAGCCTACCAGGGGAGCTCTGGCCAAACCATGACCGCGCGGCGGCCTATGGCAGCGCCGGCGAGGGAGTTCCGCTTGGCGTGCGCCTCTGCTAATCTCCCCGGCTGGGGGTGCAGGCTCCCCATAGACGCTCACCGTCCAAGCTCTGCTTCAACGGCGCCGTACGGCGCGGGGGGAGCCATGGACGCGACAATGATCTTCTTAACGCGCTCAGAGATCGCCGCCTTGATGCGGCCTGAAGACTATTTGGCCGCGGTTGAAGCGGGATTCCGCGCCGCCTCAGCCGGGCGCGCCATGTCGCTGCCGCCGCTCCATTTGCCTGCCGTCGGCGGCGGATTTCACGCCAAGGCGGCGACATTTTCCGGCGATCGTGTGCGCTACGCCGCGCTTAAGTTCAACGGCAACTTTCCTGGCAATCAGGAACGCTTCGGCCTGCCGACGATCCAGGGCCTGATCATCCTCTGCAACGCCGATACCGGCGCGCCGCTGGCGGTGATGGATTCGATTGAAGTCACGCTGCGGCGAACGGCGGCGGCGAGCGCCATCGCCGCGAAACACTTGGCGCGCGGAAACAGCAGCAACGTTGCTGTGTGCGGTTGCGGCGCGCAAGGCCGCGCCCATCTCGAAGCCTTGCGCGAAGTGCTGCCGCTCAAGGGTGGGGCGGTGTGGGACAAGGACTCGGCGAAGGCGGAACAGTTCGCCACGGAGGTAGGCCCGGCGCTTGGGCTTGAGCTTCATGCGGCCAAGGACCTTCGTGGCGCCACACGCGACGCGCAGGTCATCGTCACCTGCACGACGGCGCAGACGCCGTTTCTTGACTGCCTCGATGTTGCGCCTGGGGCGTTTATAGCCGCGATCGGCGCGGACAATTCTGAAAAAAGTGAAATTTCCCCCGCGCTCATGGCCTCGGCGACCGTGTTTGTCGATGTGCTGGAGCAATGCGCGGTGATGGGCGATCTGCGCGCCGCCATCGCCGCCGACGCCATGAAGCCGAGCGATATCGTCGGGGATTTGGCGCAGTTAGTCAGCGGAACCGTGCGAGGCCGCCGGACCGCCGACGAGATCATTGTTTTTGATTCCACCGGAACCGCTATCGAGGACGCCGCCAGCGCGGCTTGGATCTACGAACGCGCCATGGCCCGATAGGGCTATTGCGGCAGCGGGTTGGGCTCGCTTTGCTCCAGCGGCGAACTCGGCGCCGGCAAGGCCGCCGGCGCGCCGGCGCGCCGGCGCTCGGATGCGGCGCGTTCCTCCTCAAGCCGCGCTTGCTCGCGCGCAACGGCTTCGTCGCTGTTCCACATCGGATCCGGGCGATCGAGCCCGCCCTTGATACCGCAGCCGGCGAGAAATGAGAGAGCCAGGAGGCTCAAGGCAATGCGCTTCATGTTGGCGGTCCCTTCACCCGGTGTTTCCACTCGGCCAGCTGCTCGCGCACCCGCGCCGGCGCGGTTCCCCCATAGCTAGCACGGCTGGCGACCGATTGTTCAACGCTCAACAGGGCGCGGGCGGCTTCCTTGATGCGGGGCTCTACCGCCTGGAAATCGGTCAAGGGCAGGTTCGCCAATTCCGCCACGCCTTTTTCCTCGGCCAGCTTGACGATTTTTCCAGCGATTTCGTGCGCCGCGCGAAATGGGATTTTCAGCTCGCGCACGAGCCAGTCGGCTAAATCGGTGGCGGTCGAATAGCCGCGCGCGGCGGCTTCGCGCATCACCTCGCGGTTGAACGACATGGTCTCGAACATGCCGGTCATGGCGAGAACGGAAAGCGCGAACCAGTCGAACGCCTCGAACGTCAGCGCCTTGTCCTCCTGTAAATCCTTGGCATAGGCGAGCGGCAGTTTTTGCACGATCGCCGACAGTGCGGCGAAGTTCGCGCTGATGCGCGCCGCTTTGGCGCGGACCAGCTCCGCGGCGTCGGGGTTGCGCTTCTGTGGCATGATCGACGATCCGGTCGACCAGGAATCACTCAGCTTTGCGAAGCCGAATTGCGGGCTTGTCCACAGCACGATTTCTTCGGCCAGCCGCGAGAGGTGCGTCGCGCAGATGGACAGCGCTGCCAGCGCCTCAAGCGCGAAATCGCGCGACGCGACGGCGTCCAGTGAATTGGCCATCGGTCCAGCGCTGAAGCCCAACGCCGCAGCCGTCGCGTTGCGATCAATGGGAAAAGAGGTTCCCGCCAAAGCTGCGGCGCCAAGCGGGCAATGGGCGAGCGCGCCGCGGCTCGCTTCGGCGAGGCGCTGCACGTCGCGCTCAATCATCTCAACATAGGCCAGCAGATGATGTCCAAGCGTAATCGGTTGCGCCGTTTGCAAATGCGTGAAGCCGGGCATCACCCAATCGGCGTGCGCGTCGGCCTGTGAGACCAAGGCGCGTTGCAGCGCTCTCACCAAGGCGCCAGCATCCGACGCCGCCTTGGCGGTCCAGAGCTTGAAATCGGTCACCGCCTGATCGTTGCGCGAGCGGCCCGTGTGCAACCGTTTGCCGGCTTCGCCGATGCGCTCGGTCAGCCGCGCCTCGATGTTGAGGTGGATGTCTTCCAATTCCTTGGAAAAAACGAAGGTTCCAGCCTCGATTTCCGCGGCGATTTGATCCAAGCCGGCCTGTATCGCGGCGTTGTCTTCTTCCGTAATAATGCTCTGCGCGGCCAGCATCGCCGCGTGCGCTTTCGAGCCGGCGATGTCTTCGCGCCAGAGGCGTTGGTCGACGTCGATTGAGGCATTGATCGCCAGCATGGCGGCGGCGGGGCCAGATGCGAAACGCCCGCCCCACATGGGCTGGCTTGGCGCGAGGGGTGAGGATTTGGACTTGGAATCGGGCATCGAACCATCTGCAAACACGGGCGGGCGCCCCTCATGGGCGCTTCGGGCCGCTTTGTTGATGCTGGCGTTTGCAGCACTGGCGCTGCTTTACGTGCTTTTCGCGGCGTCTTCAAAGCCCGCTCCGGGGGGCGGCTATTCCCGCTTGGCGCAAGGGGCCATGAGCCGGCTGTCGGTGATGGAGGATGCGCCGCCGATGCCGATTGAGCCGCTCCAGGACGCCAGCGGCGCGGAGACCACATTGGGCGCTTATCGCGGCGAGGTGGTGGTGCTCAATCTCTGGGCTACGTGGTGCGCGCCCTGTATGGAGGAGATGCCTACGCTCGGCGCCTTGCAGCGCAATTTCACTGGCCGCCTGCGTGTGATCCCCGTCAGCGTCGATAGCGTGGCGGATAATTCCAAGGCGCAACGGGAATTAGCGCGTTTATCGGAGGCCAGCTTGCCCTTCCTCGCCGACCCTAGCCGCGCCATTTTGTTTTCCGCGCGTGCCGTTGGAATGCCCACGACCATTGTGTACGCCCGCGACGGGCGCGAGCTTGCGCGATTGAGCGGGGGTGCGGACTGGTCAAGCCAGGAGGCGGCGGCGCTGATGGAAGCAGCGTTGGCGGAGCGATGAGATCATGATCCCGACGCTTGAGACCGAACGCCTACGCCTGCGTGGGCACACACTGGCGGATTTCGGGCGCTTCGCCACCATGTGGGCTGATGAGCGCATGGTCGCGCCGATTGGGCTAAGCCCATGCTCCACCGAGGAATCTTGGAGCCGCTTCACGCGCTATTGCGGCCATTGGGCGCTGCTGGGATTTGGCAACTGGGCGGTCGAGGAGAAATCCAGTGGGCAAGTGATCGGCGAAGTGGGTTTGTTCGATTTCAAGCGCGACCTCCCGCCAGCGTTCGCCGGCAAGCCCGAGAACGGCTGGGCGTTCGCCAGCGAGGCGCATGGCAAGGGCTACGCGAGTGA
>JANNFH010000238.1:0-13204 GCA_031379565.1 Alphaproteobacteria bacterium | reverse complement strand
CGACGGGCGGCGCAACCGGAGGCGGCGGCGGGGTGCGCGGGGGCGGCGGCGGCGCGGTGCGCGGCGGCGGCGATGTCGCCGAGCCGCGTCGGCCAAAGATCACGCGGAACATAGAATCCCAGAAGCTCATGGAAATCCCCTCATTTTTCCGCGTCGCATCGCGCTGTCAGCGCAAGTCGTCCCGAACGCGCTAGCGCATTAACCATAGACCAAGCCCGTATCAAAGGGGAGGCCGTCGCCTGCCCTATTTCAATTGGTGCCGCCTACAGGACTCGAACCTGTGACCCCCTGATTACAAATCAGGTGCTCTACCAGCTGAGCTAAGGCGGCGCAGCTTGTGCTTTTGCCAGCACCGGGCGTGAATCGGAACAGCGATCTTGCAGGGCAGGCTGAACTTGCGCGGCGCTAGGCCGCGGGCGCATGGGTTGCAAGCCGATGCTTTGCCACGCGACTCTACCGGCAAATGGAGGCTGGACCATGCGCACGCTCATCGTTTCCACCTTGCTTGCCCTCGCCCTGGCCGGGTGCGGCCCGTCCCAACCCGCGTCGCCAGAACAGACCCCATCCAGCACCGCGGCGCCCGCGCCGCAGGCTGCGACACCTGACGCTGCCCAATTACAGGCCGCGGTGGCCGCGCTGCCCGCGCCCTACAATGAAGCCAGCTACGAAGCGGGCCGGCGCGTGTTCGCCCAATGCCGTTCCTGCCACACCATCGAGGCTGGCGGGGCCAATCGCGTGGGCCCGAACCTGCACGGAATACTCGGCCGCGCGAGCGCGAGCGCGGCAGGCTTCAATTATTCCGACGCCTTGCGCGGCGCCAATTTCACCTGGGATTCCGAGCACATCGAGCAATGGCTCGCGAACCCGCAATCGTTCCTGCCCGGCAACCGGATGGCGTTTGCCGGCGCGCGCGAGGCGACGCAGCGCCGCGATCTCATCGCCTATTTGAGTGTGGAGGGCGCGCGCTGATTTAGCGGTCGCCGCCATGCCTGCCGCCGCGCCCCCAGAAGCCCAGCACCAGAGCGGGTTCGGCGGCTTGCCCGTCCACCCGCGCCCGGAGCCCGATTTGAAGACCGCGCCCGTGATCACCAAAGCGCACCGCGGTCATTTGCACCTTGATCGAGCCCTCGCCAGGCCTCGGCGCGTCGTAAAATACCTGGGCAAGGCCAAGCCAGCGCTGGGCTGGTCGGTAGCCAAGGGTGAGTTCGGCGCGCTCGCCGCCGCAACCCCCACTGGAAGCGCGCTCGGCAGCCTCTAGATTGGCGAAGCTGCGAGGCCCCAGCGCCATCCCGCCCAGCCATCGCAGCTCCGCGCCAGCTTCCGCGCACCCGGCTGCGGGGTCAGAATACCAGATCGCGCTGCCCTGCAGCGCCATCACATAGCGCGGGGTGCGCAACAGCGCCCGTTTGGCGCCGAGCGTCACTTCCCAGCGCAGCGCGTCGATGCCGTATCCAGTGGGATCGGCGGTCACCCACGGAGAAGCGACGATTGCTAGGTCGGCGCTGAGCGGCGCTTCGATGTAGAGCGCGGATTCCGAGTAAAATTGATCGTCGCGCTGGCCGGCGATTTCCGTGGAAATGGTCTGGCCGCCTTCCGGCGCAATCCAAGCGCCGGCGAAAGCCGGCGCTGGCGCCAACGCCGCGAGCAGGCTTAAGTAGCGTAGCCCGGCAGGCAGCGATCGAGTTTTCGCAACAATCCCGGCCACGCCAGCCCCGCCACCATCCGCGCGCCCGCCACCTGGCCAAGCACCTCTTGCTGCGCCGCGCCCGGCGCCATCAACACCTTGTCGGCGCCGCTGCTAAGCGCCGCGACTTGCTGCGCGCACGCGCGCTCGAAGAAGAACATCGCCACGAAAGCGTCGGCGGCGTTGTTTCCCACCGCCAGCGTGCCGTGATTGCGCAACAACATGAGCTGCTTGTCGCCAAGGTCGGCCACGAGGCGTTCACGTTCGTCGAGGTTGAGGGCGATGCCCTCATAGCCATGGTAAGCCAGCCGCGGCAGCACCACCAACGCGTTTTGTGTCAGCGGCAACAGGCCTTCGGCCTGCGCGGAAACGCCGACGCCCGCGTCGGTGTGCAGATGGATCACGCACAGCGCATCCTCGCGCGCGGCATGGATGGCGGAGTGAATCGTGAAGCCCGCCGGATTGATGTAATATTGCGTCGGCGTGACAATGTTGCCGTCGAGATCGACCTTCACCAGCGACGAGGCGGTGATTTCCTCAAACAAAAACCCGTAGGGGTTGATCAAGAAATGGTGCTCAGGACCCGGCACACGCATCGAGATGTGCGTGAAGATCAAGTCGTCCCAGCCGTGCAGGGCGACCAGGCGATAAAGCGCGGCGCAATCGACCCGCGCCTGCCATTCCTCGGCGCTTACCCGGCCCTTCAGGGATACGCCCGCGTCGTCAGCCATTGTTCACGCTCCAGCAATCGGCTGTGATAGGAACGTCTTAAGACCGCCCACGAAATTAAGCAAAGAGCGCTGGCCCATGAAACTCGCCTTTACCGCCAGCGCGCGTCCAGAAGCGCAGGAGGCCCTGACGCGGCTGCGGGAGGTTTATGGCGAGGCGGGCGAAGCCGAAGCGGACATCATCGTCGCCCTAGGCGGGGATGGGCACATGCTGGAAGCGTTGCGCCGCCGGCTCAAGGATAAAAAACCGGTCTACGGCATGAACCGCGGCACCATCGGCTTTCTGATGAACGATTACGTCGTGGACGATTTGCCCGGGCGGCTCGCCAAAGCCGAGGCGGTGAAAATCCGCCCGTTGGTCGCCCGCTGCGAGACGTTGTCCGGCAAGGTTATCACCGAGCGCGCGTTCAACGAGGTTTCGCTCTTGCGCCAGACCGCCCAATCGGCGCGGCTGCGCATCTTGGTCGATGGGGCCGAGCGGATGGCGGAATTGCTCTGCGACGGCGTGCTCGTCTCCACACCCGCTGGCTCGACCGCCTATAACCTTTCCGCGCACGGCCCGATCCTCCCGATCAATTCGAGGTTGCTGGCGCTAACGCCGATCAGCGCCTTTCGCCCCCGCCGCTGGCGCGGCGCGCTGCTGCCGCACGCGGCCCATGTTCGCTTCGAAGTGATAGAGGCTGAACGCCGCGCGGTCAGCTGCGCCTGCGACAATCTGGAGACGCGCGACGTGAAGGCCGTTGATGTGCGCGAGGATAGCGGCGCGGCGTTGACGCTGATGTTCGACCAGGGCCATGCGCTCGATGAGCGGGTGCTGCGCGAACAATTCAACGTATAGCAGCGGCATCAATTCATTTTTCATCAACGCTCCCCATCCTTGCGGCGCCATGAAAAAGCCAGGCGCCAAGCTGATCGACCCGAAGAAATTCGGCCAGCGCTCGATTGAGCGGCCGATTTTTGACGCCGATTGCGCCGCCCGCGCGGAGCAGGCGTTAAGCGAGATGAGCGGCTCGTTTCAGCAATGGCTGGAGACCGAGGTGGCGACGCTGCAGCATGCCCGCCTCGCCGGCGAAAGCGCCGGCTGGAACACGCAATCGTGCGAGGCGCTGTTGAGCGCCGCTCATGACATCAAGGGCCTCGCCGCCACCTACGATTACCCCCTGGTGAGCAAGATCGCCGCCTCGCTATGCCGGCTGATCGAAAGCGATAACGCCAAAGCCGCCGCGCTCAAATCTCCAGCCTTGATGCTGGCCCATGTCGACGCTATCCGGGCCGCCGTCCGCGACCACATCAAGACCAGCGAACACCCGCTCGGCCGGACGTTGCTGCGGGCGCTGGAAGCGCAGGTTGACGCAGCGGAGCTTACACCGCTCTGAACCGCTAACGCTGCCCTAACCCTGTTTCCCGCCCGTTTTTTAACGGCGCCCGTGCGACAAGCGGCGGCGGAAACATCATCATGAACGTCATTCCCTTTCGTCGCCCTGCGCCCGAACTGGAGCCGATGGCTTTCGCTATTGGCGCGCGGGTGGATCTGCGCGTTGGCGCCATCGCTTCGGGGGTGGTGCGTCCGCGCGGCGCGGCGGTGGACGCCTATTCCTTCTCCGGGCTCGCCCGGGTGCTGCGCGCGGCGCGGATGGCCTGGCGCGAGCGCGGCGTTTACGCGCCGTTGACGTTAGCGCTTCCTTCGGATGTGCAGAGCTCGGCGGAGGCCGACTTGCTTAGCGAGGCCGCCCTCGAAGCCGGTTGCACTCGTCACGCGCTGAGCTTTGAGCTCAGCGAGCGCGAGATTGTCGCCTCGGGGACCGGCCTCGCTGAGGATTTGCGCGCGCGCGGCTGGGGTGTTGTGCTGCGCGGCGATCCGGCCTGCCCGCTGCCGTTCGGGACACGGGCGCGGGCGCTCTACACCGAATTGGTGTTAGACGCCCCTGACGACATCAATCCCTTCCTGGCCGTGGAATCGGCGGACCGCTCGCCACTTGGGCGCCGCCTGCTCGCCGCCAAGAGCGCTGGCCTCATCCTGGTCGCAGAAACAGTGCGCACCGCCGTGCAAGCCAAGACGCTGGCCATGGCCGGTTTCGACCGCGGCGGCGGCCCGTTCGCGGAAGCTGGCTTGCGCTAAAGCGCGGCGGCGTGCTGGGGCGCGTTGGTGCTGTCGAGTTTTTCCAGCAAATAGTCGAGGTCTTCTTTCGGGATCGACTGGAACAGCGTCAGCGTGCGCTCCAGCATGCGGGTGCGGAAAATGATGCGATCTTCCGCACCGCCTTCGCGCTCCATGTGGTGATAGACTTCAAGCGCCGAACGGAACGAGGGATAGAGCCGTGGCGGCAGACCGGCGCGGTCGAACCCCGCCTTCAGCCCGAGCGGTCCGCTGTCGTGGATGAGCAGCCACATCCGCTGATGCGAGACGCCGGCCAGTTCTGCCATGGCGTGCTCAATGAAATCGATGTGCCCGAGGCACAGCCCGCGCATCAGCAGCGACGGCGTCAGCCGGCCGTGAACGTTGAGCTGCTGCACGAAGGCGCGGACATCGTTTTGGCGTCCAGCTTGCTCGACGATATCGAGCGTGGCGCGTTCGCGCGATCCGATCGCCAGATCGATGGCCAATTGGGGCGGCAATTCGTGATTGTTCACCAAATGGTCGAACAGTTCGCCGCTGACCAGCGACACCAATTTCTCGGTGATAGCCAGCGGCAATCGATTGCGCCGCACCATCGCCGCTGTAATGGCCGACACGCCCTCAAAGCGTTCAAGCGCAGTATCGAGCCCCTCAATGTCGAAATCGGCGTTGTCATTGGCGAGCGCGCGCTCAACGGCGATCGGCGCGCCGTATTCGGCGATCGCGCCGGTCACGGTGACCGATAGCGTTTCCCGGCTCGCCACCGCGACCTGCTTGGCTGGCGGACATGTGCGTACGATCTCGACCAAATCAGCGTCGGTAAGCACCGGCGAATTGAGCAGCACCGGCAGGGCGATCGATTCGACGTCACGCGCCAATTGGTTGGCGATCTCACGCGGAAGTTTCGGAGAATTCTTCAGCGCCACAGCGAGCGAACGGCGCACCAGAATGGCTGCGTCCTGGGCCATGATGGCGATAATGCCTTCGGCGTGGGCGCGCTCGTCAGGCGTGAGCTCAGCGTCCTCGATGCAACGGCAAATCTTGTGCGCGGCTTGGGCGCGGCCTTCTTCGGTCGGCCCCCGGATAAGGGTGCGGACGTCGGTGTCGGTCAGGCTTGAGCGCAGGGTCACAATCGTCATGGGCGCGGTCTCAAATCCTCTGGCGGCGGCGAGTCACTTCACCAGCCGAACCCGCAGAGTTTCGCCTTGGGATTAAAGAACCCTTGCCCTTCCCGTTGCGGACGTGGAATGGCCTTACGATGCTTAGCGGTCTGAAGGTTATCGAATACGCCACCTATGTCGCCGCCCCAGGCGCCGGCGGGATCATGGCTGATTGGGGCGCCGACGTAATCAAGGTGGAACCGCCCGGCGGCGATCCAATCCGGATGTTCTTCGCCTCGGTCGGCGTCGAGGAAGAACGCAATCCGGTGTTCGACCTCGATAATCGCGGCAAACGTTCCATCGTGCTCGACACCGCCCAGCCGGGCGGGCGCGACGCGCTGCTGCGGCTCAGCGATGGCGCCGACGTGTTCCTCACCAATGTCCGCCCCGGCGGCCTTGCGCGCGCTGGGCTCGATCACGCCAGCCTGCTCGCCCGCAACCCGAGGCTCGTCTACGCCATTCTCACTGGCTATGGCCTCGACGGCCCGGAGGCGGATCGCCCCGGCATGGATTCCGCGGCGTTCTGGGCGCGCTCGGGTTTGGCCGCGATGTTCACCCCGAAGGGCGGCGACCCGGCGCCATTGCGCACCGCGTTCGGCGATCACGTCGCTTCGATGGCCACCACCGCAGGCATCCTCGCGGCGCTGCACCAGCGTTCACGCACCGGCAAGGGCCGGCTGGTTGAAGCCTCGTTGTTGCGCGTCGCCCATTATGCCGCCGGTTCGGATTTCGCCATCCAGCACGTGCGCGGCCGCATCGCCTCCAACCGCCCGCGCAACGACGCACCCAATCCGCTGATCAATTATTTCAAGACCGGCGACGGACGCTGGATCAGTCTGCTGACGCGCCAAGGCGAAAAAGATTGGCCGAAACTGTGCCGAGCCCTGAACGTTGCCGATTTGAGCGAAGACGCTCGCTTTGCCCGCGCCAAGGGCCGGCGCGAACACAGAGCCGATTTGGTCGCCCTGCTCGATGCGGCGTTCGTACGGTTCACGCTGGGCGAACTCGGCCAAGCGCTTGACGCTGAAGCCATGATCTGGGCGCCGGTGCTGACGGCGCAAGAGGCCGTCGCCGATCCCCAGGTGCTGGCGTCTGGCGCGGTGGTGCAGACCCCCTCGCATGACGGCGGTTCATTCCCTGCGCCCGCGAGCCCGATCCGCTTTCCTGGCGCCGTCGACGGGCCACGTGGGCCATCGCCGCTTATGGGCGAACATACCCGCGTCGTGCTCGCCGAGGCCGGCTATTCCGACACCGAGATCGACGCGCTCTACGCCAGCGGCGCGGCGGCTTAATTATTCACGAGCGGTTCGATCGCGAATAGGCCATCAGCGCTTGCAACGGATCGCGCTGCTCGTTCTCGTTGGTGCGCAGCAGCGGCATCAGCGCGAGTGAGAACAACGCCTGCGCCAGCGCCGGCGACATTGGCGCATCGGCGTCGCGCGCGTATTCGATGCGTCCCGCTGAAGGCGCTGACATGTCGGTGCTGGCGTCGAGGCCGAGGCGGTTGAGCAAGCCCTGCGCCGAGCGCGGGGCCCCTTCGCGTGTGTAGAACAAGCCGTGATTGGCGCCGGCTTCCCGCGGAAACAAGGCCGCCGCATTGGGCGCGCCGCTAGCCGCCGCTTCAATCAAGCGTCCCGCACCGGCTGGGCCCATGACGTGGGCGGCATAGAGCTCGCCGGCGCCGGGCGCCCGTCCGAGGCGCGCTTGCAGCGTCTGCGCGTTCTCGCGCGCCAATTCGCCGGCCATCCGTGCGGAGAGTTCGGGATCGCTGCGCAGCGCCAAAATATCGCGCCGCGTGCCGGCATCGACGCCTTGGTTCAGGGCGTTGGCGTATTGGCCCAGCCCATGCTCGCCGCCATGCCGACGCACCATGTTGAGCCACGTTGAATCGATAAACTGAAACAGCCCCGTTGCCGAAGACGTGCCTGCCCGCGCATTGGGGTTGAGCGCGCTTTCACGCCGCGCGGTTTCCACCAGCAAAGAAAAATCGACGCCGGTGGCGTCGGCGGCGCGGCGGATCGCGGCGTGCACGCCGTCCGGCGCAAGGGGCGCGATCGGGTCGCTCATGTTTCCGCGCTGCGCCGATTTGATAAACGAGAGGTAAACGTTCAGCGGCGCTTGCGGCCGAAGCGAAGCCGATACGGCAGCAGAACAATTCCCGCGATCGTCACTACAAAAGCGAGCGCCGCGGAGACGAGCAGCAAGCCGTTGTTGAAATTCTCGTGGTCGCGCCAATCCATGATGTGAAACGCCCAGAGCCCGTCATACAGGCGCCAGAGGTCAGACCGCCGCGCACTCACCTGCCCAGTATCGGCGCCGACATAGACCGCAAGTCCCTCGCGGTCGACGAAGGCCACTCGCCACGCCGGCAGCACGCCGCGATATTCCGGGCTTGGCTCGGTGACGTAATCGATGCGCCGCACCGCCAGCGCCTGGTTCAAATGCGCCAACGCCGCGGCTGCTGCGGCGTCCGCGTTGAACGGCGAGAGTTGGCGGCCATCGTGCGCATCGTACAGAATCGCGCGGGCCTCGCCAAACTCGGCCAGGTAGCGCGGACCTTGCGGCCCTTGCTGCAACGTCAGCTTCGTCGGCGCTTGCGCGAGTTGGAGCGCCGCGGGCGGAACGATCATCGCGACATCCACCGGCGCTGGCGCGGCCTGCGCCATGCGATGTTCGCTGCGCACGCGCTCGATCGGGTAAACCGTGAAGAAGAGCCCCGAAACCACCCAGAACAACACCGGCAGCGCCACTATGAGCGCTAGCCATTTGTGAACAGTCGAAGCTGCGGCTGCGAGTTTCATCAATAGCTCTTCGGCAAGCCCAGCACGCGCTCGGCGATGTAGTTGAGGATCATCTCGCGCGACACCGGCGCGATGCGGGCAATCATGGCTTCGCGGAAATAGCGCTCGACGAAATATTCCTTGGCGTAGCCCATGCCGCCATGGGTGAGCACAGAAGTTTCGCAGGCGGTGAAGCCCGCCTCCGCGCCCAGATATTTCGCGGCGTTGGCCTCCGCGCCGCATTCCTTGCCCGCATCGTAGAGTGCGGCAGCTTTAAACGCCATCAGGTTCGCAGCTTCGAGTTCGGCCCACGATTTCGCCAGCGGATGGGCGACGCCCTGGTTCTTGCCGATCGGGCGGCCGAACACGACGCGCTCGTTGGCGTATTGCGCCGCGCGTTTCAGCGCCGCGCGCCCGAGGCCGATCGCCTCGACGGCGAACAGCACGCGTTCGGGGTTGAGGCCGGAGAGCAATATCTTGAAGCCGGCGCCCTCTGCACCGATGAGTTCAGCGTTGGAGACGTCGAGGTCTTCGATAAACAGCGTGTTGCACTCCACCGCCTTGCGGCCCATTTTCGGAATCGGCTGGGCTTCGATCTTGGCGCGGTCGAAATCGGCGTAGAACAGAGAGAGCCCCTCGGTCGGCTTCTTGCACTGATCCTTCGGCGTGGTGCGGGCGATGATAAGAATCTTGTTCGCCCGTTGCGCATTGGTGGTCCAGATTTTCCGGCCGTTAATGCGGTAGCCGCTATTGGTGCGTTCAGCCTTGGTTTCGAGGCTCGCTGTGTCCAGGCCGCTGTTTGGCTCGGTGACGGCGAAGCAGGCCTTGTCGGTCCCGTCGATGGCCGGGGGCAGGAAGCGCTGCTTTTGTTCGTCCGTGCCGAATTTTACAATCGGCATCAGGCCAAAGATGTTGAGGTGGATGGCGCTGGCGCCAGAGAAGCCCGCGCCCGATTGCGCCACCACCTGCATCAGCAACGCAGCTTCGGTAAGCCCCAGGCCGGCGCCGCCATATTCCTCCGGCATGGCCACGCCGAGCCATCCGCCGGCGGCGATATCGTTGACGAAGGCTTCCGGAAACTTCCCGCTCTCGTCGGTCTTGAGCCAATAATGATCGTCATACTTGGCGCAGATCTTCTCTGCCGCTTCCTTGATCGCGGCCTGGGCGTCAGTGAGTTCAATGGCGAAGGTCATGCAGTTTCGGCCTCGAAGCGGTCTGGCGTAAACGCCGCCCACAGCGGAGGCAAGGCGTCGCCGAAAACGTGAGCGCAAATCATCTCCGCGCTGATGGGCGCCAGCAGCCAGCCATTGCGCGAATGCCCGCACGCCACCAGCAGATCGCCGCTGGGCCCGATCATCGGGGCCCAATCGGGCGACATCGGCCGCACACCCACCCACGCGCTGGCGCCCTCGCGCAGGCGCACCTCGCCGGGCAGCGCCCGTTCGGCGGCGGCCTGCAATTCGGCGACGCGCGCGGGGTCGACATGACGCTCGTAGCGATCGAATTCCATACTGGCGCCAAGCACGATGTCACCTTCCCCGCGCTGCGCCAGGTAAAAACCAGGCCCATGCACGTTGGCGCCCAGTGAGCGCTCCAAGCTTACCGGCGCGATGTGGCCGCGCGCGGGCCGGATGTGCTTCAAGGCGGGCGCGGCTTGAGCCATCTGGTCGCTCGCCCATGGGCCCGGCGCGAGCAGCACAATGTCGGCATCGAAACGCCCGTGATCGAACACCGTGACGCCGTGCGCCTCCACGGCGTCCACGTCGTGGCCGTACAGGACCTGCACGCCGTGGCGGCGCGCGTCCATGACCAACCCGCTCAACACCCGAACTGGATCGGCGACGCCCTCATCCTCAACAAACAGCGCACATCCGATCAGCGCTTGTAAACCAGATCGCTTTCGCCATTGCCCCTCGGAAAGCGCACTCGCGCTTCGCCCCAGCGCTTGCGCGCTTCGCTGGAACGATGCAGCGGCGGCGTCATCATTTGCGATAACGAGCCCGCCATCGAAGCGAAGCCCATCTTCCCAAAGCGCGCCCGCGCTTTGCGTGCGCCAGAGATCGAACGAAGCCAGCGCCAATTGGTCCAATTGCCGGTGGCGCTCGGGCGGCCCCACCGCCTCGCTCACCGGCGCCAGCATCCCAGCCGACGCGAGCGACGCGGTGGGGCTGAACACGCTCAGATCTTCGCGCTCACCTTCAAGCACCACGACCTGCGCGCCGCGTTGCGACAATCGCAAAGCGCAGAAAAGACCGATCACCCCGGCGCCAATAACGACAACCCGCTTCATGCCACCCGCATCTCCGGCGGGCGCGCCGCACGCTCGAAGCGTTGCGACAGCGCTTCATGCAATTTACGCCGAAACGAACCCGCGCGCGGCAACGGTGCGGGACCCACCAGCTTCACGCCAGCCGCGCCAGGAGAAATCCACAACACCAAGCCGCCCTTTTCCAGCATCAACGCCGCTACCTCCGATGTGCCGCCCGGTCCCTTGGGCGGCAAGCCGTTCCAGACACACAAAAGCAGATCGGCCTTCTCAATCAAAGCGCGCCCTACGGCGGCGTATGGAGCGGCTGCCCCGCCGATCGCGGCAACCAAATCCGGGTCAACCGGGAGCACCCGGCGAGAAGCCCAGAGCAGCCGCTGATAATGCTCCTTGGACGCCTCGTCCGGGAAATCTTCCGCATAGCGCTCCACCGAGAACGGTAGCGGCGTCACCAGCCGCCATCCCCGCGCCAGAGCGGCGTCGGCAGCGTAGCGGTCGGCCCCTTCGGCGATGGCGGAATGCAGCACGCAATTGACGCGATCGCCGGTGGCTTCGCGGGCGGCCGCGTCGGCTTCATCGAGGCAGCGCGCGATCTCGGCTTGAATGCGCGGCCGCTCGGCCCGCGGCAATTGGTTGAGCCGGTGGCCGGTGACCGAGACGATCAGCGTTCGTGCCGAGCTCAAGCTGGCGCCCGCCACTCGGGGAGATCGAATTTCGGGTCGGGATAGCTGGCATCGACGAACTCGCGGCCCGCGGCGAGGCCTACCTCCAACAACAATTCGAGATTCTCCTTTTTGCCATTGGAGAGCAGGTCCAGCGCCTCGATCGTTGCTGCATCGAGTTCACGGCCAAGCATGCGTTCGAGGTGGGTCATTGGCGGGGCCGGATCGCTGCGGTTTTTTTGTTTCGGCTTGGTTTCTAGCAGCACATCCATGCGCTGATAATCCAGGAGCGGCGTTCCGCTCAGGCAATGGCCTTTCATATCGCCGATTTCGAGATTGATGCTCCAAGGTTTACGCGGCTCGGAAAACGCCTGCATCATCATCACCCCCTGCATCTGGGTGTCGAACACCATAGCGCGCAGCGCATGCACGCCGCGCAGGCCCGGCGGCAAGCCCTGGAAGGCGCGCCCCTCCACGCGCGGCCGGCGCGAACCGGTGCCGCAGGACGTCATCATCAGATTATCGGCCCCCGATTTCCAACCGAATTTGTACGAGGGCTCCAGCGCCAGCATGAACAATTGCAGGCTCGGATTGTTGTTGGCGCTGACCGCGCCATCGACGAAATAGCCCTGCTGGATCGGACGGCGTTTTTCGTCGAATTCGATGTCGATCACGACTTCGTCGAAGAAAGTCGGCGCGGCGGCGCTAGCGAGCACGAGGTCAACCAGACGATAACGCTTGTTGGGATAGAGCGAAGCTTCCGCCGGCGGGTCATAAAACACGCCGAGCGGATGATTGGTGACGACCCAAGCCGAACCAGTGTCGATGCGTTTGGCGTGGATGGCGAGGCCGGTCTTCAGATCGTCCGAACCCAGGGTCTTGGTCGTCATCACCGAAGCCAGCGCGCGTCGCAATTTGCCGGATTCGAACTTGGACTGCAAAAATACTCCATCGCCGGCGGCGCGCCCAAACACTTCCGGGCCGATCCGGGCGTAAAGCTCGATCAATTGATCGACGCTAAGGCCAAGCGCCAGTCCCGCCGCGATGATGGCGCCCGTCGATGTGCCGCCGATGAGGTCGTAATAATCGGACAGGCGAAACTGCGCCGAGCCCCCAGCCCGGCCCCGCAATTCATCCTCCATCGCTTTCAGCATGCCGAGCGTCAGCATGCCTTTCACGCCCCCGCCGTCGAGCGCTAGGACGCGCTTTGGGCCAGTGTCAGGCGACAAGTGCTCGAACAAGGTCCTAGGCATTTTCCCCCGCTTGGCTCATTTTAGCCGGGCGCGGCGCTCAAAAGAAGGCCAGGGAGGCAGGGTCGCGGCCCAAATGAGCCGCCTTGAACTCCACCGCGAGAAACAGGCTCCCAGCGACATACACCGCCCCGCCCGCGCCGGCCTTGGCCAGCGCCAGCCGGCGAGCATCCGAGACATTCTCCGCCGCCACAATCTCAGCACTGGGGTTTGCGGCCCCCGTGAGCGCGGCGATTTCGGCGGCGGCTCGGCCCTTGTGGTGCGCCGCGGCACAGATGATCACAGGGAACGCGGGCGCCAGCGCGTCCACGATCGCTTCTGCCGGTTTGTCGGCGGAGACGCCGCAGACCAGGATGCGCCCGCGCTCGCCCGCGAGCGCGCCAAACCCCGCCAGCGCGGCGCGGATAGCGCCGGGCGTATGGCCTACGTCAATGACAACCAAAGGGGCAGCTTCGATGACTTCCAGCCGCCCTGGCCAATTCGTGGCGGCGAGGCCACGCGCGATGGCGTCGTCGCTCAGCACGGCAATGTCGGACGCAAGCGCGACGGCAAGCGCCG
>JANNFH010000225.1:0-10417 GCA_031379565.1 Alphaproteobacteria bacterium | reverse complement strand
CCGGCATGGTAACCGTAACGGGCGCTGCCCTCCTCCGCCCCCTCTCCCGCCTTGCGGGTGCGGTCTTGCGGGCCGCTGTCGGGATGGGGTGCGGGCGGGGCCTCCCGTTCCGGTTGCGCACTTATCCCCTGATGTTAAGGTTCGTTAACTATAAGCTGGGGATGACCATGAATTGGGAACAGCTGGTTCACGAAGCCGCTCCATTCATGTGGCTCACGAAACTCGCCACGCTAGCCGGCTTCATCCTGCTTATGGTGATGGTGGTGGCGCTGCTCTACAGCGGCGAAGTGCAAAACAGCGAGAAAGGCCCGCTCTCGTTGATCGCGAAATCGACGCTCAACGAAGAAGCCTTCCAATGCCTAGATCCCATCATCACCAACAACCTCGACGGCAAGAAAGCCATCTGCACGTTCTATCTCTCGTATGTCGATAGACGGCAAAAGCCGCGACGAAAACGCCTCCACCGGGCGCGATTTGAGTTCAAGAAGCTCACCCGGAGCCCAACGCGGGATGAAGCGTCCACTTTGGTCGGCTTCTGGAACCCGCCGCGCCATGACGAATTGCTCCATGCGATTCAAGAGGCGGGAATTTTGCCAGATCCTCCCGCCCTGTTTGCCGAGAGGAAAACGGAGGAAGGTCCTTCCCATATTGACCACTACTTCTCACGCGAAATCGCTGAAACGAAAACCGTCGCTGTCTCAGCAAAGACCTTGGCCGCGATCGGCGCCGCTCACGGTGTGTTTCTTAGAAAAGAATTTGAGCGCATCCAAAAGGTGCCCCGAGACAAACATGGCGTCAGGCGTTTGGAAGGAAAGACGGCTTATCTCAACCTGCCAAACCTTAGCGAGGATGCCCACTACTTCGTCGAGATGAAATTTGCCATCGACCCATTGTTCGTGTTGACAGAACATCCCGATGGCCAGGTGAAAACGACGGCGTGGCTTACGGTGCTTACCAGCTTGTTCGCTCTGTTTATGCAGATCATCTACAACGGCTTCGGATAGAGGTCCGTCATTCCGGGGCGGCGGAGCCGAACCCGGAACCCGGAACGGCCGAGCTTGCATCACGATCCCTGGATTCCGGATCGCGTCAAAATCGAGCCTGCTCGATTTTGGTATTGGGCAATAGCCGAGCGCGAAGCGCTCGGTGGGCACGTCCGGAATGACGGATTGTATTTGCAGCCTATCCCCCACCCCGCGCCCACGCGCCCCAAGCACACCAAGCCCACGCACAAATCTATCCGCCCCCACCGCGTCCAGGCGCATACTCCCTTCATGCGTATCGTCGCCCAGCCCAGATTTGACCCAGCCCCGCTCGAGGCCTTTGGCGCCTCGATGCGGGCTTGGCTGATTCAGTTGCTGGCCTGGTTTTGCGCCACGATTGAGTGTCTCCCGCCGACGCTCGCGCGCCGCCCGGAAGTGCGCGCGGCGTTAGCGATGGCGAAGCACCACGTGCGCGCCGATCTGCGTGAATCCGTGCGCGATCTACGCAAATTACTCATTGCCCATGCCTTCATTCGCTTAGCGTTGCCCGCCCGGCGCACGCGAACGCAGCGCCCATCTTCAATCCGCCCCGGCTTTCGCCGCGCCGCTCGGCGCAGCACCCTAGTCCGCCGTTTCGTCGGCAATGCGCTCGCAGGTATTCATGATGGCGGGCTGCGCCAGCGCACCGAACGCCTTGGCGCCCTTCTTGGCAATCTCGAGCCTTTGATCGCCCGCGTACACGCGCGAATGCAGGAGATGCTGCGCAAGCCCATTGGCGTCGGCCTCGTCCTCAACACCGCCTACGACGCGCTGCGCTCGCCTGCGCGAACGCCTGTTACCGCGCGCACAGACACCTCCTAGCAAGAACGCCCACGTCCCCCGACCCTCACGCCGCATCGCCCCGCGATGCCGGCGCCGCACGCGCGCGCATGGTCGAAAGCGGCCAGCCAATCTGCCCGGCCACCAACGCTGCCAGAATAGCCGGCGCGGGCGGTGTTCGAGAAATCGGCGCCATGATCCAATCTCGAAACCAAGCCAAAGCGGTGCTGTCGGATTGATACGCCGGCGTGAACATCCACGACGCCGCTTGATAGAGCCGGATGTGCCAGAGCCGGAGCCGTGCATATTCACCGAGCGCGGCTTCCACATCATCCTGCCGCTCAAACGCGCGGACCAGCGCCAACGCATCGAGTAGCGCCATGTTCGCGCCCTGCCCGAGCTGCGGGCTGGTGCAATGCCAGCTGTCGCCGACATGGACGAGGGCCCGCGTGACCGGCGCGCGCAAAGTACGGTGCGCGTAAGCCGCGAACACCATCTGCTCGTGGCTGTGGATTTGCTCCAGCAGCGGGGTGGTTTCAGGCCAGAGCGCGCACACATCGTCCTTCCACTGCGCCAACGGCCGTGCGCGCCACACGGCGAAATCGGCGTGTTTCAGGCTCCAGAAGAACGCAGCTTGCTTGCTTCTCGCTGGCGACACGCGCCCAATCGGCAACACGCCGACCATCTTGCTGGCCCGCTCATAGCGCTGTTCCAAGGCGGCGGCATCGAACCGGTTTTCGCCAGACGGCCACTCAAGGCTGGCCCAGAGCGCGCCGTATGGCAGCAGGTTTTGCGCCGCTCGCGACAGCGGCGAACGCATGCCCAGTGCGTCGATCACCAGGTCGAAGCGCGCGCTTTGCGCGCCGCCCGCGAAATGCAGATGATGATCGTCCGCGCCAATCACATCGTGCCCGGGAACGATCTCGGCGCCGGCCTTGACCGCCGCTTCGTAGAGCAGTTCAAACAGCGCCCCGCGATGCACGCCAAGCCCAAGCGGCGCGCCCGCGCCCAGCGCGCCATAGCGCACATCGAGCACAACCCGCTGGGAAGGAACGGCCCGCCCGTAGAGCCGCGTGATCGGCGCGCCCAGCGCGCGAACCCGCGCGCCCACGCCGATTTCGTCCAACACCGCGAGACCGACGGGTTGAAGAATGAGCCCCGAGCCCAACGGCCGCGGCGCCGCCATCTTGTCGAACACAACAACGCGCCTGCCCGCGCGCGCCAGCAGTGCTCCGCAGGCCAAGCCCGCGACGCCGCACCCGGCAACGGCGACGTGCTTAACGGACGTCAAGGATGAACACCAAAAAAATCATACTTCTGAACGCGGCTCTAACTTCCATGCGCTAAAGTGAGCGCATGGATTTGTCGAACAACCTCAATGCCCTCGCGGTGCGCCGCGTTACCGAAGCCTTCGGCCGAACCGCGCAATCCCGCGCCGAGCCGCAGCGCACCAGCGCCAAGCGGTCCAGCGAGGACAAGCCCGCGGCGTCCTCGAAGACCCGGCCCGTGCGCTTGCTGGACGTCACCGTCTAAGCACCGCGGCGCAGGGCGGCGACGAAAAAACCGTCGCACCCTGTAATAAGCGGCGTCATCTGTACCGCCGCCCCGCGTTGATGCGCCGGAACATGCGCCATCGCCGTGAGCGGAGCGGGTGAAAACTCATCGTGTGCCGTGACAAACGCCGCGACCTGATCTTCGTTCTCCTCAGGCAACACCGAGCAGGTAACATACACCAGCCGCCCGCCTGGCTTCACCAGCGGCGCGGCCAACGCCAGCGCCTCGCGCTGCTCCTCGATGCGAGCCGCCAACGCATTCGGCCGCAACCGCCACTTAGAATCCGGATTACGCCGCCAGGTCCCCGAACCCGAGCACGGCGCATCGACAAAAACGACATCCATCGCGCCGCGTAAATCTTCCAGCACGTTGCGCGTGCGCGCCGGCGCACGGACCTGCACGTTGCGGGCGCCGGATCTATCCAACCGCTCGTGCAGCGGCGCTAATCTGCGGCCATCGACATCGAAAGCGTAGATTTGCCCCTTGTTCTGCATCAAAGCCGCCAACGCCAGCGTCTTGCCGCCGCCGCCGGCGCACACATCCGCCACTTGGCAGCCGGGCGCCGCGCCCGACATCAACGCCGCCAGCTGGCTTCCTTCGTCCTGCACTTCATAGCCGCCCTTGAGAAAGCTTTGCTCCAGCGCCCACGCGAAGGTGCGCCCCTGCGACCACGGAATGCGCACGCCCTCCGGTGCAAACGGCGTCGGCTCGGGCGGGCCTTTCAGGCGTGGGCTTTCGCCAAGCGCAGCGATAACTTCCTCGCGCGAAAATTTCAGCGTGTTGGCGCGCAAATCGAGCGGCGCCGGCGAGGCCAACGCGGCACCCTCCCTTGCGCGCGCGTCACCAAACAGGCGCGCCATGCTGGCGTCCAGCCATTCTGGATAATCGCCGCGTACATGGTGGGGCGCGCCCTCAAGCCGGCTCGCGGGCGTTTCTCCTCTGAGCGCCGCGCATTCTGTTTCGTCGGGAGGAGCGGGGGCATGGGGATCACCGACGCAGCTCTGCGCGATCCAATCGGCCTCGCGGCCGAACCCCCAGTGCAGCGCACCCCACACCCAGGCGCGCGGCGTATCAGCGCTGAAGCGCCAGGCGCTCGATTGCTTCCACCTGAGCGCGCCGAACACCAGATCGCCAATTTCGGCGCGATCCTTCGAGCCGGCGAAGCGGTGCGTGAGCATCCACGCCTTCACCGCGTCGGCGGCGGGGCGACGATGGGTTTCGAGGCTGACGAGAATCTCAATCGCGGCAGCGGCGCGGGCGCCGTCTCGCATAATTTAACCGCCCAACGGATAGTTGGGCGCTTCGCGGGTGATGGCGACGTCATGGACGTGGCTTTCGCGCAGGCCGGCGGCGGAGATTTTCACGAACCGCGCTTTCGCCCGCAACTCAGGCAACGTCTTGGCCCCCGCATATCCCATCGCCGCGCGCAAACCACCGATGAGTTGATGCAGAATGTTCGCGACCGGGCCCTTGAACGGCACGCGCCCTTCAATGCCTTCGGGAACCAGCTTCAGCTGATCGGCGACTTCTTTCTGGAAGTAGCGATCAGCCGAGCCGCGCGCCATCGCCCCCAGCGAACCCATGCCGCGATAAGATTTATACGAGCGGCCCTGGTAGAG
This sequence comes from Alphaproteobacteria bacterium, assembly GCA_031379565.1. Taxonomy (GTDB): domain Bacteria; phylum Pseudomonadota; class Alphaproteobacteria; order Caulobacterales; family Aquidulcibacteraceae; genus Vitreimonas. The sequence goes on along the minus strand of JANNFH010000225.1, from coordinate 5,442 downwards.
CAGAATTTCTCCCGGCGCCTCTTCACTGCCAGCGAGCAGCGAGCCGATCATCGCCACTTCCGCGCCGCCGGCGAGCGCCTTGGCCAAATCACCAGAAAATTTGATCCCGCCGTCGGCGATAACCGGAACGTTCTGCTTCGACGCCGCATTCGCCGCATCCATGATCGCCGTGAGTTGCGGTACGCCGACACCGGCGACGATCCGGGTGGTGCAAATCGAGCCTGGCCCTATCCCGACCTTCACCGAATCCGCGCCAGCATCGATCAACGCCTTCGCGCCGCCGGCTGTGGCGATATTGCCGGCGATAATTTGCGTGCCGTTGGAGGCGCGCTTGATCCGCGTCACCGCGTCGAGCACCAATTTGGAATGACCGTGGGCGGTATCGATCACCAGCACATCGACGCCTGCCTCGATCAACGCCATCGACCGCTCAAAGCCATCGTCGCCAACAGTGGAGGCGGCGCCGACGAGCAACCGACCTTGATCGTCCTTGGCGCGATTGGGGAAGGCCTGCGCCTTTTCGAAATCTTTCACGGTGATAAGGCCAGCGACGCGGTTTTCATCATCGACCACAATCACCCGTTCGATGCGGTGCTTGTGGAGCAGGCGTTTGGCCTCTTTCTCGCCCACGCCTTCGCGGACAGTGATCAGCTTGTCCTTGGTCATCAGATCGGCCACGCGCTCGTCCATCTCGGCGAAACGCATATCGCGATTGGTGAGAATTCCGACCAGCTTGCCGGTTTCGCGGTCGATCACCGGAAATCCGGAAATGCGCCGCGCCTCCTTGATCAGGATCACCTCGCCGACGGTTTGATCGGCGTGGATGGTGATCGGGTCGATGACCATGCCGCTCTCGAACTTCTTCACCACCTTGACCTGATCGCCCTGCTCCTGCGGCGTCATATTGCGGTGGATGATTCCGAGCCCGCCGGCCTGGGCCATGGCGATGGCGAGGCGCGCCTCGGTAACGGTGTCCATGGCCGCGGAAATCAGCGGGATGTTGAGGGAGATAGTGCGGGTGAGCCGGGTTTTGGTATCGGCGTCGGCGGGCAGCACCTCGGAGGCGCCCGGCTCGAGCAGCACGTCATCGAAGGTCAGAGCTTCACGTATTTCCATGGACGGCTGGTAGAGATTCTGTTCCTTTCTGGCAAGGCCAAAACTGCGGAGGACGATGTGCTGCTGAACGGGTCGGAGCTGGATAAGCTCGCAACCTTGGCGCTCGAGGAAGGCGATCTTGAGCAGGTATTCCTTGGCTACCCCTATGGCGCCGAACACGCGTCCTGGTGGAGCAACAGCCGAGCCGAGTTGGAAGCGAAGTACGAGCTCGAATTCAGCGTTCCAAGTGGCGAGGAAGCAATGGGCGGTCTTTTCAAGAAAATCGCGGAAAAGATCGCCAAGAGCGGCCTTTGTGTTTTTGATTTGACGGGCTCCAACCCCAACGTCTGCATCGAACTAGGTTTCGCCGCCGCGCTTGGTAAGCCCATTAAGATTGCGCGCGCATCCAGCGACAGCGCGCCAGTCCCGGCTGACGTGCAAGGGCAGGACCGCATAGAATTCTCTTCCGAACAGGACCTCACCAACAAGCTGAAGCGCTTCCTCTCACAATATTACAGGCCAAGCGACTACAGGCTAAAAGAAGCGCGCTGGACCGAGCAACTCATCGCAAATCGTTTGGGCCTGTTACTTGGTCGGCGTGGGCCGGCTGAAAGTTACGAGCACCGTGCTGAGGACCTCGCCAAAAGAATTGGTTGCGATGAGGCAAAGCTCGTCCGTGACGTCCTAGCAAATTCTAGCAAATTCGAACGCAACCCCAAGACAGGATGCTGGGGCTGGAGAGAGTAGGCCTTGCGCGGCAGGGTGCCGACCCGCCTTCACCCTCAGTCATTCCGGACGGCCGGAGGCCGATCCGGAACCCAGGGCAAACGCTCATCGGTCGGATCGAGCACCTGCTGCGGGTGCGGCGGCAAAAGGAAATTTTCGTACAAGTCCCGCCACGTAGGATTGGTTCTCTCAATCAGCGCCAATTTCCATGCCCGCTTCCAACCCTTGATCCGCTTCTCGCGCAGGATCGCGGCATTCATCTCGAAATGCTGCTTCCATCAGACCAAAGTTCGGCAGCGGTATTTCTTCGAAAACCCAGCAAAATTCCCTTCGCGGTGTTCGAGGCCGCGCCGCAGCAGGTCGCTGGTGATGCCAAGATAGAGCGTGCCGTTAGGCTGGCTAGCCATCAGGTAAACCGCGATGAGATCGTACCGCGCCATACGTCAAACCAATCGCAACGAGGGCAGCCAAGCAATGCAAATCGGTCGTGCAGTTGCCCTGGGTTCCGGGTCTCGCTTCGCTCGCCCGGAATGACTGAGGAATGCGCGGAGAGTCAGCCGCGAAAACCCATCGCCACCACGTACACTTCCGAGCTTTCCGCGCGGCTGGCGGGCGGTTTGGCGTGCTTCACGGTAGTGAAATGCTGCTTCAGCCGCGTCAGTGGTATTGGCGGCCGTGTCGGGAGAGGATGAGGTCAGGCCCCCCGATCGCCGCAAACGCCGGCGCCCGTCCAAGCGCCAACCTTGAAGTTCGCCACGAGAGTCGTTTAGCGCCTTCAAAACGCACCCGCCACCGCCACATCAAGCTGCGGTGGTGGCGGAATGCCCTCTCAACCAACCCCCAATTTCAGATTCCAAAGTCGCTCTGCTGAATTGAGTTTTGGCCGACACCGTTTACCCCAAGCAGGGTGATGCTATCGAGACCGTCGATCACGATCAATGTGTCGGCGCCAAGATCAGTGATTATCACGCGAGCGGCAAAGTCGACAGCGGTGATGCCCAGCGCCGCCAGGTCAATCAAGTCCTGACCGCCCGTTGGGTTGGCGTCGAAGCCGGATATCACGTCGGCGCCGAAGCCCGTGGTCATGACGAAGACGTCATTGCCACCATTGCCGTTCATGTTGTCGTTGCCAGCGCCGCCGATGAGGCGGTCGTTGCCGGCGCCGCCATTCAGCGTATCGATGCCACTGCCTCCGATGAGCGTATCAGCACCGCCCCCGCCGTTAAGTAGGTTCGTGCCATTGCCCGCCGTGATCACGTTGCCCGAACCGTTGCCGGCGCCGTTGAAATTACCAACGCCGGTGAAGGTAAGGTTTTCGACATTACCAGCGAGCGTGAAGGTGTTGCTGGCAGTCAATACCAGGTCAATTCCACCGGCCGCACCTCCGCCTTCGATGATCGTGTCACCGGCGTTGGCGGTGTAGGTGTCGTTGCCTGTGCCGCCTGCCATCGTGTCATTGCCTGCACCGCCATCGATTAAATCGTTGCCGCCGCCGCCGTTTAGCGTCTCGGCTCCGGCCGCCCCGATCAAGGTGTCGTTGCCATTGCCGCCGGTGACGACCTCGATACTCGTGATCAGGCTGAGGCCAGAGGCCGAACCGGTGAGCAGATTAACCGACACGTTTGCAGCCGAACCGGCATAGCTCAACGTATCGTTACCGCCCGCAAGATCCGCTGTGACCGCCTCCACGTTCGAAACCGCCCCGCCCTCAACCGAGGTCAAGGAGGTCCCGTTGAAGATCACATCGAGCACGTTGTTCGTACCCGTTCCGACGACAGCGAGCGTGTCGGAATCCGCCCCGCCATCCACCGCATCGGCGCCGTTACCGAAATTATAAGTGATGGTGTCAGCGCCGGCGCCACCATTGATGACGTCGTTGCCATTGCCGCCGTTGATGATGTCAGCGCCGGCGCCCCCTGCCAGAATATTGGCGGCAATGGTGCCGGAAATCGTGTCAGCGCCGGCCCCGCCAGTAGCATTCTCAATACTGACAAGGGTGTCTTCCACCGCTGCCACTGCCGAGTTCCGCCGCGTATTTCCCGCCGCCAAATTGATAAACATGGCGTCGGTTTCGTTGGCGTAGGAGGCAGTATCGCTTCCTAGGCCGCCGTTTAGGGCGTCATTGCCGGCGCCGCCGTCGAGGGTGTCGTTTTGGTTGCCGCCATTCAAAGCATCGGCGTCCAATCCGCCGAGCAACAGGTCGGCTCCATCGTTGCCGTTGAGCGTATCGTTGCCAGCGGCCCCGTTTAGCGTATCCGCGCCTGCTCCGCCATTGATCGTGTTCGCTTCTCCGTTGCCCGTACCGGCGAACGCGCCGGCCCCGGTATAGGTCAGATTCTCGACGTTCGCCGTCAGCGTGTGAGCCGCCAGCCCGGTCTGAACTTCGTCGGTCCCCTCGCCGGCAAGCTCGACTACGATGTCGCCGGCTTCCTCGACGATATAGATGTCGTTGCCGGCATTTCCCGACATGGTGTCGTTGCCCGCGCCGCCGTTCAGCGTATCAGCGCCGCCGCCGCCGAGGAGGGTGTCTGCGCCCTCGTTGCCGTTCAGCGTGTCGGCGCCGATGCCGCCATCAAGAAGATCGTCACCCAAACCGCCGTTGAGGTTGTCGTTTCCGCCAAGCCCTTCCAGCCAATCGTCAAACAGCGTGCCGTTCAGCGTATTGTTGGCCGCAGTGCCGATAATATGGTCACCGACGGCGCCGCTGGGCGCCGAGAACACCGTCTCTGTCGTGCCGCCATCGTCCGTGTACTGAACACGCACACGCAAGAATTGCAGCACCTGCAATTGGGTCGGCACGAAACTCGACCCGGTCGCGCCGATAATGTCGGCGAAGGGGCCGCCCGCCGAAGCGGAAACTTGCCACTGATAGGTGAACACCGCTGTCGTCAGGCCGTCCGCATCTGTAATCGCACCGGTCAGCGCAGCGACCGGGATGCCTTCAGTCGGCGTTGCGTCGCTTAAGGTCGGCAAGCCAACTGGCGCATCATTGATGTTGCCTACCGGCGCCGTCGCCAGGGAGAACACTTCCTCCAGCACGCCATTTTGATCTTGATACACCGCCCGCACCCGCAGGCTGAGGCCCACGAGATCATCACCCGGCCGGAAGGTTGGCCCGGTCGCCCGTGTGATCTCGCCGCCAGCGAGAATAAGAATATCCTCGAAGACGCCCGGCGCGCTTTCCATTTGCCAAGTGAAGGAAATCGGACCGGTAATCGCGCCACCGCTGGCGGTATTGTCGGCGTCGGTAACGCCCAGGATCGACGCGGTCAGGAGTTGGTCTTCCGCCGGCGTGGTGTCGTCGATGGTCGGACGACCTGCGGGAGCATTGTTCGCCCCGCCAAGCACAACAGACTGATCCGAGAATTGCAGCCGCTCGATGTTGGTGACGCGATCGGTGCCGTCAGGCCCAGCAACACCGCCAACGACGTGCGAAATCGTGTAATACCCGTTGGCGTCTGCTGTTGGGAGTGGGTCGCCAGGCGCATACGTCACGCCGTTGATGAGGTAATTGGCCAGCACATCAGAGAACACCGCCGTATCGAAGTCCGGCGCCGCGCTTGGGGCCAGGTCCAAGATCTCACGTACAACCTCGAGCTGTCCGGGATTGATGGCGCCGCT
>JANNFH010000150.1:0-5352 GCA_031379565.1 Alphaproteobacteria bacterium | reverse complement strand
CGCGCCACCCCCCCCAAAAAACCCCCCCGCCCGGCACGGGGCGTGGCGGGGGGCCGCCCGGCGGCCCGGGGCCCTACACCCAGGCTCGATGGCCATCCTCTTTCGCATCGGCGCGCGCGGCTCAAAATTATCGCTGGCGCAAACCAGTTTGGTGCGCGCCAACCTTGCCGCGCGCTTAGGCGTCGATGCAGCCGCGATCGAGCTTGTGCCGATCGTCACCAGCGGCGACCGCATTCAGGATCGGCTATTGATCGAAGCGGGCGGCAAAGGCCTCTTCACCAAGGAATTAGACGAGGCCTTGCTCGAAGGCCGCATCGACCTCGCCGTGCATTCTCTGAAAGACTTGCCAACGCGTTTGCCGGACGCGATTGCGCTTGCCTGCGTGCCGGCGCGCGAAGATCCGCGCGACGCGTTCGTAAGCTTGCGCGCGAAGACGCTGGCCGAGCTTGTCCCTGGCGCAAACGTTGGCACCGCAAGTTTGCGCCGCCAAGCACAGACGCTGTTTCTGCGTCCTGATCTCGGCGTCGTGACCTTGCGCGGCAATGTCGATACGCGCCTGAAGAAACTTGAGGATGGCGCCGCCGATGCAACCTTTCTTGCGCTTGCCGGGTTGAAACGGCTCGGGCTGGAGGCGCGCGCCGCCAGCCTGGTCGACCCGATGGAATCGCCGCCGGCGGCGTGCCAGGGCGCCCTCGCCATCACCACGCGCGCGGATGATTTGCGTGCGCGCGACGCATTGGCGGGGCTGGAGAATGTTGAAGCGCGCATCGAAATCGAAGCGGAACGCGCTTTTCTTGGCGCGCTTGACGGCTCGTGCCGAACCCCGATCGCCGCTCTGGCGCGGAAAAACGGCGCATCGTTCGCTTTCATCGGCGAAGCGCTGACGCCGGATGGAACAGCGCGCTGGCGCCGCTGCGAAAACATCGCGCTTGGCGCCGACGCCATCGCCGCCGCGCGCGCGCTTGGCGCTCGGCTTGGCAACGCCATCCGTGAAGAAGCAGGCGACGCCATCTTCGGCGAACACACCTGATGCTTCGCGTCGCCATCACGCGCGCGCAACCTGAAGCGGAGAGCACCGCTGTGCGGGTGCGAGCGATGGGTGCGGCGGCGCTGTTAACTCCGCTGCTGATCATCGAGCCGCGCTCCTTCGATGCAGATGTTCACGGCGTGCAAGCGTTGCTCTTCACCAGCGCCAACGCCGTTCGCGCGTTCGCCGCGGCAAGCCCCGCACGCGACCGCGCGGTGTTAGCCGTGGGCGACGCCAGCGCCGACGCAGCGCGCGTCGTAGGCTTCGCGAATGTGCGCTCGGCCAAGGGCGAGGTTTCCGCGCTCGCAGCGCTGGCGAAAGACCGCCTCGACCCGGCCCAGGGAACAGTGCTTCACTTTTCAGGTGCCCACATCGCGGCCGATCTCGCGGGGGTGCTCAGCGCGGCGGGATTCCGCACCGAGCGGCGCGTTTGTTATGCCGCGCGCGCGGTCGAGGCGCTTCCTCCCGGGCTGGCTGGACCGCTCGACCTGATGCTGTTCCACAGCCCCCGGGCGGCGGAAATCTTTGTCCGCCTCGGCGCGCCCGGCTCGGCGACGCTCACGGCCGCCTGCCTCAGCCCAGCGGTGGCGGCGGCTGCCGGCGCGGCGAACTGGGGCAGTTTGATTATAGCGCCAGCGCCGCGGGAGGACGCGCTTCTGGAGGCCGCCCTCGGCGGCTTGGGCGCCCCAAGTGGCGCAAGCGCTTGAGTGGCCTTCGCCCACAGCCTAAGTTTGCCGCGTACCCCGACTCGTTTCCGCCTCAAAAGTTCGGAAAAGAGAAGTATCGGAAAAGGCTGGGGAAACGGGGAGATTCATGAGCACGACCGACCGGGCGGATCGCGGACGCGACGAGCCGATCGATGTTGAATTCGAGCCGGCGGACCGCGATTATCGCGGTGGTGGCGGTATTGGCGGGGCGACAGCGCTGCTGCTGGCGGTGCTGGCGGCGGGCGCAGGCGCGGCCGGCGGCGCGATTGCGCCGCGCTTGCCGCAGTTTAGCGCCATGCTCGACCAATCCTTTCCAATTGGGCAAGCCCCAGACGGCGCAGGCCAACCCGCCGCGAGCGCCGCCGCCCTAGACGCGAGGCTCGGCCACATCGAAGCGATCGTGAATGCGCCCCTGGCGGATGCCGCCAGCGGCAGTGTCGGCGACGCGAACACCGCCGCACGCGTCTTCGCGCTGCAAGGCGGCCTCCGGGACATCGAAACGCGGCTGGGCCAAATGCCCTCGACCCAAGAAGTAGCCGCGCTCGTTACCGAAGTGCGTCGGCTGCAGGAAGAATTGCCGGCGGTGGCCGCCGAAGCGCGCGCCGCTTCGATCGCGTCGCGCGCCGCGTTCGCGGTGACCGCGGCGGCGGAAGCCTCAAGCTCGTCTGGGCCGTTCGAGCAATCCTACGCCTCCTTGCAGGCGCTGCTGCCGGAGGATCCCAATGTGGTGGCGCTGGCGCCGCTGGCGCGCACAGGCGCTCCCACGCGCGCAGAATTGCGCGAGCGCTTCAACAGCATCGACAACGACATCATTCGCGCTGCGCGCGAAAGCCAGGCCGGCGCAGGCTTCTGGGGCCGCATCCAGGCCGCGCTGGCGCAATGGATCATCGTGCGCAATTCGGGCGAAGGCGATACACCCGCCGGCGTGGTCGAGCGCGCCGGCCAACGCCTCGCCGCCAACGATCTCGCCGGCGCCATCCAAGAAGTGAACCGCCTCTCCGGCGCGTCCAAGCAAGTGGCGCAGCGCTGGTTGACCGACGCCCAGCGCCGGCTCGAGATTGACCGGCGGCTCGCCGCTATCCGCACAGAATTGTCGCGGAGGGGCTGAGCCATGTTGCGCGTTGCTTTCCTGCTCATCGTCTTCGTCGTCGGCATGCTGCTGTCCTGGCAGGTGGTGACCAGCGATCCCGGCACGGTCGAAATCAATTGGTACGGCGTGCGCATCGATACCACGGGCTTGTTCGCCGTGCTCGTGTTGGTTTTCGTGCTGGCGATCGCACTGCCGTTGCTGCGCATGATCATGTTCCTGATGGATGCGCCTGGCCGCATCGGCAAAGCCGGCGAGCGGGCCAAGTTCCGCCGTGGCCAAGAAGCCCTGGCGCTCGGGCTCATCGCCGCGGAAGCGGGCGAATTCGACGATGCGCGCCGCCACGCCGACAAGGCCGAAGACTTGATCGACGAGCCGCGCCTAGCCATGCTGTTGCAGGCGCGCGTCGCTGAAGTCGCCGGCGATTACCCCGCCGCCGAGCGCGCCTATTCCGGCATGCTGCAAAACGAGGACACCGAAGTGCTGGGCCGCAAGGGCCTGATGACCGCCGCGCTCAAGCGCGGCGACCGCACTGCCGCGCGCGCCCACGCCGACGCGGCCTTGCGCGCGTCGAAGACCTCAGCCTGGCCGTTTCAATACGCCTTCGATCTCGCGGTGCAAGCCACCGATTGGGACGGCGCGCTCGACGCGCTCGAAATCGGCGACAAACGCAAGCAGGTCGAAGACAAGGTCGCCAAGCGCCGCCGCGCCGTGCTGCTCGCCGCCTCCGCCGCCAAACTCGAACGCGAGCGCAAGCTCGATAAAGCCGCCGACATGGCGCAGAAGGCGTTTCGGATGGCGCCCACATTTGCGCCAGCGGGCGCGCTGGCCGCACGTCTGCTCGCCGCCGAGGGCAAGCACGAACGCGCCGCTTCGATCCTCGAAGAAGCCTGGGAAAACGGCCCCCACCCCGCGCTCGCACACGCCTATCGCGATCTCGCCGCCGGCGAGAGCCGCGTGGCGCGCGCCGAGCGCATGACCACGTTCATCGAGCGCCGGCGCGAGCACCGGGAAAGCAAGATCGTGCTCGCCGAGCTGGCCATGGAGCGCGGCGATTGGGGCGCGGCGCAAGGCGCGCTCGACGATGCCTACCGCGAAAACCCCTCCTCGCGGATTTGCATTTTGTTTGCGCAAGTCGCGCGCGGGCGGGGCGACGAAAACGCTGTCCGCACCTGGCTGGCGCAAGCCGCCGCCGCACCTCGCGAAGCCGATTGGTCCGATCTCGATCCGGAAGGCCCGGCGTTTCTCTACGACGACAGCGATTGGGCCAGGTTGGTCTATGTATTTGGCGATTCCGGCCAATTGATCCATCCGCGCATGGAAAGCGGCGCGGCCGACGCCCCCGGCTCGGTGTTGGCGATGGCGCCAGCGGCGCTCTCGCCGCCCCGCCGAACTGGCGCCGAGGAAGCCATCACCGCCGCCGAAGCGCGGTGATCCCAGTTTCGGCGCCGCCGCTTGCCCCCGCGACCGCACGCCGGTAATGAATCGCTTCTCCTGCCGACCAGGAGCCGCCTTAGCTCAGCTGGTAGAGCACCGCATTCGTAATGCGGGGGTCGCGTGTTCGAGTCACGCAGGCGGCACCACGATTTCATCCAGTGTTTTGGCCCGAGCGCCCGTCTAGTTTGGCTTTAGAGCTTGGGTAGCAATAGGTAGCGGCGGTGGCGGTTTAGGCCCCCGGGGCCAGGGCATTTTCCGTGAGGGTAACTGCCAAGGAGTTGGCTTGCGTCTGTGCTGGGCAATGCACTAGCCCACTCAAGCCGGGACGCTCAACTGCGATCACCCGCGTGCCCCATCCGATCCCAGCCCATTCGCAACAATCGGCCGATGGCCGACCATCAGATGATCTGAATGTCTGTGTTGGTCGGCGCTGGGTGCGTGGTCAGTGTCACGATCAAAACCATTGCATGCACTCCGGTCCCGTCGTCGTCGTAATAGAGCGCGCCGGTGGCCGCATTGATGCGGTCGTCGGCGTCGGGTGCGTTGGGGCCGGCGAAGCGCCGCCGCGCTAAGCGTGCCCGTGAACGAAGAGGTCTGGCGCCCAGGCGCACGCCCGAAGCGCAAACTGCCTAGCTTTCTGAGCTTGAAGCCTGGGGCGGGGCTTCCCGCGCTGGCAAAGGCATTCTCACCAGAAGCTGGCGAGAACACGCTGCGAGGCGCCTTGGCGAGATTACCGGCATCAGCCGCGATCCCTTCGTGTCGAAGGTGCGCGATGCGGCTCAGCGAGCAAGCAAAATTTCAGATTTCGCGCTGGTCGATGAGCGCTTCGTTCCGTCCGAGTTCCGTCCGAGTTCCGTCCGATCACGAAGCCTCCAACGAAGGCCTGTTGCGGCGCACACTTGCACCTGGTCGGGATTCAAATGTCAAATTCGCCCCACTAGTGGTTCGGTTTATGCGCGGCCGAACCTGGAGGTCCCCGACATGCGGTCTCGCCCCATTGCATTCGCCGCTCTCGTCCTCGCCTTTGTCACCGCGGCGGGTTGCAGCGACGCCGGCGCCTTGGCGATCGGCAACGTGACCCGGTTCGGGTTCGC
>JANNFH010000145.1:0-2176 GCA_031379565.1 Alphaproteobacteria bacterium | reverse complement strand
GCCAATAGCTAAGCCCCAACGCCAACCACATCAGAACCCACAAAGCCACGAACGGCCCGGCGGTAATGGCGATCTCCACCACCCCGCGCGGCACGCTGGGTTCCCGGTAGCGGGCCAAAGCTTGCACCCAACTCTGCGGGTCGCGCGGCGCGGCCGCAGGAGTTTCACTCGGTTCTTGGTTTTGCATCTCGCTCGATAAGTGGCAGGATTCGGTGCCCTCGCCTAGTTGCGAAAGTGCCAGTCGCAGGAACTTTTGACGCTCGCGCCGCCCGCGCGTAGGAACGCGGCGCCCATGACCGCGAAACTCCCGATCGAAGACGTCCTGCCCGCGCTCAAGGCCAAACTCGCCACGCACCGCGCCGCAGTGCTCGAAGCGCCGCCCGGCGCCGGCAAGACCACGCTTGTCCCTCTGGCGCTCAGGAACGAGCCCTGGGTCGAGGGCCGCAAGATCCTGATGCTGGAACCCCGCCGCATCGCCGCCCGCGCCGCCGCCGCCCGTATGGCAAGCCTCATCGGCGAAAGTGTCGGCGAAACGGTAGGCTACCGCGTAAGACTCGACGCCCGCGTCGGCCCCAAAACCCAAATCGAAGTCCTGACCGAAGGCCTGCTCACCCGCCGTCTGCAAACCGACCCAGAGCTGAAAGGCGTGGCCCTCGTCATCTTCGACGAATTCCACGAACGCAGCCTCGTCGCCGACTTGGGGCTAGCCCTCGCGCTCGAAACCCAAGCGGCCCTCAACGAAGACCTCAAAATCCTCGTGATGTCGGCAACGCTTGACGGCGCCCGCATCGCCAAACTCCTCGACGCCCCCACAATCCGCAGCGAAGGCCGCCTCCACCCCATCGCAACGCATTACCTGCCAAGCGCAAACCCGCGCATCGAACAAGCCATGACAAGCGCGATCATGCGCGCGCTTGACGAAACGCAAGGCGGCATCCTCGCCTTCCTTCCCGGCGAAGCCGAAATCCGGAGAGTCGAAACGCTGCTGAAAAACGAAGGCATCACAACCCAACCGCTCTACGGCGCCCTCTCGGCGGATGCCCAAGACCGCGCCATCAGCCCCTCGCCCGAACGCAAAATCGTCCTCGCAACAGCGATCGCCGAAACCAGCCTGACGATTGAAGACGTCCGCGTCGTTATCGACAGCGGCCAGCAACGTCTGCCCCGCTACGACCCGGCGACCGGCCTCACGCGCCTCACGACACAGCGTGTCTCGCAAGCCTCCGCCGACCAACGCAGGGGCCGCGCCGGCCGCGTCGCGCCCGGCATAAGCTACCGCCGATGGGACGAAGCCGCAACCCGCGCGCTCAGCCCCTTCACACCGCCCGAAATCTTGACGAGCGACCTCGCCCCTTTCGCGCTCGATCTCGCCCTCTGGGGCGAGCGCGACGCAAGCCGCCTCAAATTTCTCGACGCGCCACCCGCCGGCACGTTCGCCGAGGCCCAAGAACTCCTGCGCGAACTCGATGCCCTCGACGCCGACAACACCATCACCCCGCACGGCCGCGCGATGGCAACCTTCGGCGCCCACCCGCGCCTCGCCCACATGATGCTCCGCGCCCGCAGCGCCGCCGCCTGCGCGCTCGCCGCCGTCCTCGGCGAACGCACCAGCCGCGACACCGACCTGCGCACCCAGCTCGAAGCCTTCGCCACAGATCGTAACCCAAGCGGCGCCCTCGCCCGCGCCCGCGACCAAGCAAAACTCTGGCGCCGCACACTCGACATCAAAGACGGCACTGTCGACACGAACGAAGCCGGCCGCCTCACCGCCCTCGCCTACCCCGACCGCATCGCCAAACGCCGCGGACCCGGGAGTTTCCGCCTCGCCAACGGCCGCGGCGCCACAATCCCGGAAACCGACCCGCTCGCAGCACAAGATTACCTCGCCATCGCCGCCCTCGACGGCGCCGGCGCGAACGCAAAAATCTACCAAGCAGCGCCTCTCACCCTCGCCGACATCGAAGACCTTTTCGCCGCCCACATCGAAACCCGCGAAGTCATCGAATGGAGCAGCCGCGACCGCGCCGTCATCGCCCGCCAAGAAGAACGCCTCCACGCGCTCACGCTGGCCGAGCGCCCGTTGAAGAAACCCGACCCCGCGAAAGCCGCAGCCGCAGTACTCACCGGTATCCGCGAACTGGGCGTGCGCACACTTCCGTGGACGGATGATCTCGAA
>JANNFH010000099.1:0-2869 GCA_031379565.1 Alphaproteobacteria bacterium | reverse complement strand
GTTCTGGGCGAAGCGGAAACTGCCGGGGCTGCCCCATGATCCTCGATAGTTGAAGGTTACCACATTCCATCCGGCGCGGCGCACAGCCTGGGCAAGATCGAGGTTTTTTTCGTTGCCCGGCCAACCGTGGCAAAGCACCAGCGTCGGGTGCGGCCCGGCACCTGCAGCGACATAGGCGACCCCGTTGATTTCGACTCCTCCACTCGGAATGTGCAGCACTTCCATCCTCGCAGGATGAAGTTTGTCAGGCGCGGGATCGGTATAGATCGCAGCGGGCACAGGCCGCGGCCGCGCTTCAACTGTCTGCACGGCGAATGTGAGTGCGGCGCTGGCGAGGATTGCGATCGTGCGGCGCATGCTGGTCTCCTGTTTCATCCGGCCTAGCCTGAACGCCAGTCAAAGTCCCCCGATTTCGGGATCATGCGAATTTGCTGCGGAAGCAGATTTCCAACGCGAGGCCTTGCTCACCAGCCTTCCCTATCGCACCACCGGCCCTCTAAAGCGGAGTGATGACAGCCCTTTCCGATTCTTATGATGCAATCATCCTTGGCGCGGGCGGGGCGGGGCTGATGTGCGCTGCAACCGCGGGGCAGCGCGGCCGCCGCATCCTCCTGATCGACCATGCCGACGCGCCGGGCAAGAAGATCCTGATCTCGGGCGGTGGGCGGTGCAATTTCACCAATATCAACGCGACCGCCGACCGGTTCATTTCGGCAAACCCGCACTACGCCAAATCCGCGCTTGGGCGGTATCGTCCAGACGATTTCATTGCGCTGGTCGAGGCACACGGCATTGCATGGCATGAAAAGACCCTCGGCCAATTGTTCTGCGACGGCTCAGCGCGCCAGATTATCGATATGCTTCTTGACGAATGCACGAAGGGCGGGGTTGATCTGATATTGGGCCAGCCGGTCGGAGAGATCGAACATACCGATGGGGTTTTCCGTGTTCATCTCGGCAACCGGATTGTCTCGGCGCCCGCGCTGGTCATCGCAACCGGCGGTCCCTCAATCCCCAAAATGGGTGCAACGGGATTTGCCTATGATCTCGCGCGCCGCTTCGGGCTGAAAGTGGTCGAGCCGCGTCCCGCCTTGGTTCCCCTCACCCTGTCTGGTCAGGATGCACTGTTTACATCGCTCTCCGGCGTCTCCGCCGATGTCGAGGCACGGATTGGAAAGACTGCGTTCCGTGAAGCCGCGCTCTTCACGCACCGCGGATTATCGGGCCCGGCAATCCTCCAGATCTCCTCCTATTGGCGGCATCAGCAGCCGGTCACGATCGGTTTTCTGCCCGATCATGCCACGGGCTGGCTGCGCGAGATGAAGCGGCAGCGGCCACGTATCGGCATACGCACCGCACTCGCCGAAGCCCTTCCAGACCGGCTGGCCCAGGCCCTTGCCGAGCAACTGGCTGTTTCGGGCGAACTGGGCGCACAGACCGATCGAAAACTTGACGAGATCGAACGGCGGCTTGCCGGCTGGGCATTTCATCCCAATGGCACCGAAGGCTTTGCCAAGGCCGAAGTGACAATAGGCGGCATCAGTACCGACGGCCTGTCCTCGCAAACCATGGAGGCGCGCCGCGTGCCGGGCCTCTATGCGATCGGCGAAGCGGTCGACGTGACCGGCTGGCTCGGCGGCTACAACTTCCAATGGGCCTGGGCGAGCGGGGTCGCGGCCGGACAGGCTGTTTAACCGAAATTATTCAACGGATGACCACAGTTGCAAACCAAGGAAAAGCCCGTTTCGAGCGCACCCTATCGATAGGCGAACAGCTCAGGTCAGAACTTGAACCCGGCCTCAACACCCCAGATGCGAGGTTCGTTCACAAACCCAGTCAGGTTGTTGAAATCGATCCCGCCGACTGCCGATGTATCTTTGGTGATGTTCCGGACAAACGCGGCAATATCATACTTGCCGGTTTTGTATCCGACCCGCAGCCCACCCTCGAGCAGATGATCATCCTGGAACTCGACCGAGTCATACAGGAAGAAGTTGATCTTCGAGCGATATGCCCAATCGGTATAGGCGTAGACCTCCCCATTGCCGACCGGGATCGAATAGCTTGCCGTCCAGTTGGCGATCCAGCGCGGGCTCTGTGGCAGGCTGTTCCCGTTGATGTTCACGATCGCCGCCGAGAATGGCGCAGCTGCAACAATGATCGGATCGAGGATTGTGCACAGCGAAACATTCGGGAATGTATCGACGCGAACCGCGCCGCATGCCGAAGTCGTGAGGTTGGGGTCATTGATCTTGGTATTGTTGTAGCTGAGGCCCGCCGTGAGCAGCAGGTGCCGGGTAGGTTTGAACTCGGCATCCAGCTCGAAGCCATAGCCCCGAACCTTATTGGCGTTGATCAGCCGGTTGGCGTTCACTGCCCCGCCCACTGCGGTAAGCTGGGCATTCTTCAGGTCGTAATAGAAGCCACTGAGATTGATACGCCCTTTGCCGTCCAGAATATCGGCTTTGACCCCGGCTTCGTAGGAATAGATGATTTCCGAGTTGCCGATGGTAACGCCGTCTTCCAGCGTGTTCGCCGTGTTGGCCGGGAAGAGGATGCGGCCCTGGATACTTGGCGCCCGGTAGCCCTTGGCGGCTCGGGCATAGCCATTCACGTCTGGCGTGAAATCATATTTGGCCGTCAGGTCCCAGGTGACATTGTCATCCTTCACCCGCCGGTTCACCGTTCCGAGCGGATCTTGGAGGAAACCCGGGAACTGGGTATCCTTGGTGCGTGTCACATTATAGCCCCGCCGGTCATTGTTGTACCTTGCTCCGCCAGTTACGCTCAAACGATCGGTCAACTTGTAGGTCAGCGAGCCGAAGAGGCCATAGGCCTTGCTGCTCTGGCTCTGGCTCACCAATATGTT
>JANNFH010000090.1:0-27020 GCA_031379565.1 Alphaproteobacteria bacterium | reverse complement strand
CTCTTGTTTTCGCTCGGCGGTTGGGTCGCGATGACGCAAACCAAGGATGCCCGCGCTGGGGCAGCGCTTGCAGCACTCGGTCCTGTGCTGATCTTCGCCACCGCCTTCTTTCGCGTCGGCAGCTTTGGCAATGTTCTGATTTGGGCGGCAATGGCCCTGTTTATCGCCGCGCTCAACGCGCTTTGCTTCGTACAAATGCGCCGCGCGCGCAGCAGCGCCGCCCCAGCTTTTGCCGGGGGCGCCGCGCTTGCGGTGACCGCCGCGCTCGCCGCGATTACGCCAGCGCCCTACCAACCCCTCGCGCTCGCGGCCCGCCTTCCCCTGATCGCGCTGGTGGACCGCTGGCGCAGCGATCCGGGCTTGCGCTTTGCCGCCGGGCTGGTAGGCGCGCTCTTATTTGCTGGCTTGTTCTTGCCGCAATTGTTCGCCGCCAGCGTCAGCCCACCCTCGCTGTTGCTCACCCTCTTCTTACCCAGCGCGGCGGCTGCCCTGATTGCCTCGTTGATTTTTGGGCGCGCGACGCCCCAGCAAGGTCTAGCGGCCTCTCAGAGCGCGTTCGCGCTGGCTATACTGGTGGCGGCGTGCTGCGCGAGCCTGGCTGCGCGGCGCAGCTTCACCGCAGGCATGATCGATGCGCCTTACCAAAGCCTCACTGAGGCCGCGCTCCACACGCTGATTTGGTTGAGCCTCGCGACGGTCCTGGCCTGGCGATTTGGCCCGCGCCCACCGCTTGGGCTTCTGGCGCTTGAGCTGCTCGCCTTCTGCGGCGCGGTCACGCACGCGATCATCGTCGCCGGCATCCTGATAAATCCGTGGTGGGGCTATCGCCCGGCGCCAGCGCTGGGCTGGCCGTTCTTCAACATGATTGAAGCCGCGTTTGCGGCGCCGGCAACACTCTTGGCGGCGTACGCTTGGCTCCGCCAGCGCCAGCGACTTGAGACGCGGGCGGCAACAGCCTTCGTCGCCAGCCTGGCCTTGTTGTTTCTCGCCCTGATCCTGGAAGTGCGGCGGCTCTATCATGGCGCGGCGATGGCGATAGCCCCGGTGACACACATTGAAGCGTGGACCTATTCCGCCGCCGCGGTGGGCTTTTCCGCTTTGATGCTCGCGCTCGCCACTGAGGTCAAATCAAACACCCTGCGTTATCTTTCGCTCACGCTGGCCCTGGCGGCGCTGGGAAAAATGGCGTTTAGCGACCTAGGCGCCCTCAACGGCCTGCCTCGTCTGCTCGGATTTCTTGTCATCGCGACGGTGGCGGGCGGTTTGGTTTTTTTCTACCGCCGCTTTGTCTTGTCTCCCGTCGCCAGCGGGCCCAAGACCGTGCCTGATCCGAAACCGGCGCCACCGAGCTGATGTCATGACCTTGTCGATCGCGATCGCCGGCGCCGCTGGCCGCATGGGACGCGCGCTTGTCCGCGCCGCCAGCACGTCTGGCGCTTTCCAAATCGTTGGCGGCACGGCGCGTATCGAGGCCGGTCGACTCGGCGTTGATATCGGCGTCTTGGCCGGCCGCGAGCCCCTCGGCGTGGTCACGGTCGCCGATCCGCGCGAAGCGGCCCGGGGCGCGGACGTCTGGGTAGATTTTACGACGCCTCCAGCCACGCTGTCCGCGCTCGCATCCCTCGGCGGCACAGCCGTGCGCGCGGCCATCATAGGCACGACGGGATTCACTTCGGCTCAAGACGCGGACCTTGCCAACGCGGCGACGCGTATCGCCATTGTCCGCTCCGGCAATTTCAGCCTCGGCGTTCACGCTCTCGCGGGCCTGGTGCGCCAAGCCGCACAGAAGCTCGGCGCTGGCTGGGATATCGAAATCGTCGAAACCCATCATTGGCGCAAACGCGACGCGCCCTCCGGCACCGCGCTGATGCTGGGCGAAGCGGCGGCGCAAGGCCGCGGTGGCGCGCTGGAACAAATGCGTCTCCCCGCGCGCGACGGGCTCGGCGACGAACGCCCCGAAGGCGGCATCGGCTTTGCCAGCATCCGCGCCGGCGGCATCGTTGGCGAGCACAACGTCATCTTCGCCGCCGAACGTGAAATCGTCACGCTCTCCCATCAAGCGCTCGACCGCGCCGTATTTGCCGACGGCGCGCTCGCGGCGGCGGCATGGGCGGGCGACAAGCCACCCGGACTTTACGCCATGAAAGACGTGCTCGGCTTTCAATAATCGCGCTTCGCACATTGTCGCTTTGTCTGCCGAACCGCGCCGCCGCCAAGGGATCGCCGCATATGGCCAAACGTCTGACCCGAGCTCAGGCAGCGGAGCTTTACAGCCTCCTGGCTGCGGCGCGGCCAAATCCCCGCACCGAGCTTGAGTACGTCAATCCATTCACCCTATTGGTAGCGGTTGTGTTGTCGGCACAGGCGACCGACAAGGGCGTCAACCGCGCGACCAGAGGTTTGTTCAGCGCTGCCGACACGCCAAAGAAGATGATTGCGTTGGGTGAAGAAGGCGTGGCGCGACACATTCAAACGATTGGACTGTGGCGCAATAAGACCAAGAATGTCATCGCGTTGTCGAAAGCGCTGCTCGCGGTCCACAATGGCGAGGTGCCGCACAATCGTGACGCCCTCGAAGCCCTGCCCGGCGTTGGCCGGAAAACCGCCAATGTCGTGCTTGCCGAGGCGTTCGGCGACGCAACCATCGCGGTGGATACGCACGTCTTTCGGGTCGCCAATCGCACCGGCCTTGCTCACGGCAAAACCCCCATGGAGGTGGAGGCGGGCCTCATGCGCATCACGCCGCCAGCATACCTGCGCGGCGCACACCATTGGCTGATTCTACATGGGCGCTATGTCTGCCTGGCGCGGCGACCGGATTGCTTCATCTGCGTTATCTGCAACCTCTGCACCTATCCAGCCAAGAGCCTAGACAGTGCTCGCACGAAAGCGTCTGCGCCCTCGGGCGCGAAATCTAAGAAGAGGTAGGGCTCGATCGCCTCGATCTCAATCACGCGCCAGCGCCCGTCATCACCAAACACCAGATCGACGCGTACATAAAGCAGATCGCGCGGCGACAGGCCGAGCGCCGTTTCGGCGATTTCCCGCGCCGGCGGAGGCGCCGGCTCGGCGAAGAAGCGCGTCTGGCCCGGTATGTTCGCGCGCCAATCACCGCTGCGCGGGGTTTTGCGGATGGCGTGGGAGTATTCACCGCCGAACCAGAACAAAGAGCGCTCCCCCTCCGTCTCGATCGAGCGAACAAAAGCCTGGATCATCGCCGCGCCTTTGGGGCCGCCGTGCAAATCCGCCTCGCTCCAAGCGTTGCGCTTAAGCCGTACGGTTTCGGCCGAGCCCGCCCCCACTTGCGGCTTAATCACCAGCTCTGAAGCATCAAGGGTCTCGAAGGCGCGCGCGATGGTCGCCACATCCGCCTTCTCCGTCCAGATCGTGTCAATCGCGGCAGCGCCCAAATCGCGCAAATAAGTCTTTCGCGCGTTCCAGCACACCACGTCGGCGGAATTGAAAACGCGTAGCCCGCCGCGTTCAAGCGCGGTGATCGCTGCAATGAATTCGTCGACGCGCTCGTGGTAATCCCAGCAAGTCCGGATCACGGCCGCATCATAACCATCGGCGCGCAAGCTGGGGTCATCCCAGTAACGAATCTCGAACCGCATGCCATGGTCGACGCCCGCAGAGGCGATGAGCCTGTGGCTGACCTGCTCAAGCCGCGGCACGGTTCCGATGGGCGTGGAATTGTTTTTGTAGCTACGGCCAGTCAAATAAGCGACGCGCATGGTCAGGTCCCGCGCGCGCCCGCTTCATTCGCGCACTCGGCGAGGCTTGGCGACGGCTCACCGGCTCGCCGTGCGCCGGCGTGCGCTTCGCGCAAGCGCATTTCGTTGCGCGCATTGGCAGCGAACAGAAGCAGCAATGCGCAATGCTCCAACCTATAGGTGAGCGCGACGCCAACGCCATCTTGCCGCGTGATGTCAGCGGCGCCGAGGGCTCGCTGAACCCCGTCTTGCGTCGGCGCATCGGCAGCGCCTGCGCGCTGCAGCATGGTGGCGATCTCGTTCGCCTGCCCGCTCCGCGCAGCCACAATTGACGCGGGCGCTGGCGGGGGCGCCGGCGTCGCGCAAGCAACCAGGAAAAGCGCCGAAACAAAAAGCCCGGTGAATCGCATGCCTGGAGCATGCCGGCGTGCAAGCCGGCGCGCAATGCTTGCCAGCGCGGCAAGGGCGCGCTTTAACCGCCTCTCCCGGGGGCTAAGGTATTCCAATGACATCTGCGCGCTATGACGTGGTCGCGGTCGGCAATGCGATCGTCGATGTACTCAAATCTGTTCCAGAGGCATTCCTGGTTGAGGAGAGCATAGCCAAGGCCGGCATGACCCTCATTGACGAGGCCCGCGCCAATCATCTGACCACCCGATTCGATGGTTCCGTGATCGCCGCTGGCGGTTCCGCTGCCAACACCATGACGGGTGTTGCGAGCTTCGGCGGTCGCGCCGGCTTCATCGGCAAGGTCGCCGACGACGAGCTTGGCGCTCGTTTCACCAAGGAGTTTCGCGCTGCCGGCGTCGCCTTCACAACGACGCCGCTTTCGGCGCCCCCAGGTACGGCGCGCTGCCTCATCGCGGTTACAGCCGACGGACAGCGCTCCATGAGCACGTATCTCGGCGCCTCCACCTTTCTGGTCGCGAACGATATTGACGAGGAGCTGATCGCAGCCGGAGGGCTCTTGTTTTTGGAGGGCTATCTGTTCGATCGTGACGAGGCCAAAGCCGCCTTCGTTCACGCTGCGGAGACGGCGCGCGGCGCGCGGCGGAAGGTCGCGCTGACGTTGTCGGACTTGTTCTGCGTTGAGCGTCACCGCGACAGTTTCAAGCACTTGGTGGCGGGCCACATTGACATCCTGTTCGCCAATGAACGTGAAATCCTCGGCCTTTACGAAACCGACAGCCTGAACGCGGCGTTGAGCGTGGCACGCAGCGCCTGCCCGACTGTGATCGTAACCCGTTCCGAGCACGGTTCGTTGATTGCGGCGGGCGACGACACATTTACAATCGCCGCAGCGCCGGTTTCTCGCGTAGTGGATACGACCGGCGCCGGCGATCAATACGCGGCTGGTTTCTTGTTCGGGCACGCGCGCGGTCGCTCGTTGCCCGAGTGCGGGGCGCTGGCTTCACTGGCCGCGGCGGAAGTGATCTCGCACATGGGTCCACGCCCCGAGAGCAGTCTGCGTGAACTGGCGTTGCGCGCAGGAATGCCCGTATAAAGATACCTGTTAGGCGGCGTGGGCGGAGGCTGAGCCTTCGCCCGCTTGCTTGCGCAACATCTCGGAAAAGTCGGCCGCCGATACCGCTGCGCCATACAGAAATCCCTGCACCCAGTGGCACCCTCGCGCAGCCATGAAGTCAGCGTGCTCGCGCCGCTCGACGCCTTCGGCGACGACCTCGAGGTTAAGCTTTCCAGCGAGCGCCAGAATCAATTCGATGATGACTTCGGCCTGCGCATCGCCTCGATCCAGAGCGCGGATGAATTGCTGGTCGATCTTGATCACATCGAACGGCAGCTTGGAAAGCGCCGCCAAGCTTGAGTGGCCACACCCGAAATCGTCGATCGCCAGCCGCACGCCTGCGGCGCGTAGGGGCGCGATCAACCTGAGGGCGCGCGCTGGGTCTTCCATGGCGACGGATTCGGTGATCTCCAGCTCCAATGAGCTCGGCGGCAAACCAGCGCGCTGAACGATCTGCAAAACGTGATCGGCAAAACGATCGTCGCGGAATTGCAGCGCCGACACATTCACCGCCATCTTCACCGGCATGCCTTTGCGCGCCCAGCCGGCAGCTTTCCAGCACGCATCGAGCATGATCGCATCCGAGAGCGGGCCAATCAAACCGCTCTCTTCCGCCAGCGGAATAAAGCGCTGCGGACCAATGATAGTGCGGTCTGGGCGAACCCAGCGCGCCAGCGCCTCAGCGCCTTCGATACGGCCAGTCGCGAGGTTGATCTTCGGCTGGAAGTAGGCGCGGAACTCGTTGCGCTCAAGCGCGCCCCGCATCTCGCGCTCAAGCGTTACCCGGGCGATCGCCTCGCGATCGAGCGATTGGGTAAACACCTTTACCCGCGTAGGGGCCGTCTGCGCAGCGCAGAGCGCGACCCGAGCATGGCGCACGATAGCGTCCGCGCCCTTCCCTTCACGTTGCGCCATTGCCACGCCGCAGCAGGCGCCAAGCGAAAGTTTGTGGCCGCGCCAATCGAATGGTTGGTTGAGCGCTACCGTCAAGTGTTGGCCGAACCGGGCGGCGTCGGCAGGCGAAGTGATTGCGGGTGCATACACAGCGAACTCAAACGCCCCAAAGCGCGCGGTGGCCGCTGCGCGGTCGTCACCGATTGTCTGCGAACGCACCGCGCGATCGACGGTTCGGGTCGCGCCGACAAGGCGCCCCGCCGCCGCCTTGATCAAATCGCGCGCCGCTTCGGGATCAAGCGTCGGCATAATCTTCGCCAACCGCTGAAACTCGAACACGAACACCGCCCCCGCTTCGGCTGGGGCCTTCGCCTGCAAGAGGCGAAAATCAACGTCGCGCAAAAACCAATCCTGGTTAGGCAATTGCGTCACCGGATCAATAAAGGCGATTTCCTGAATCCGGCGTGTCGAGGCATCGAGCCTGCCGATCATCTGGTTGAAAGCGCCTGCGAGCGTTTCGAACTCATCCCCGGTGCGCAGGATAAGCGGCGCGGCCCCCCCGTGCTGGGCGACTTTTTCGGCGAAGCGGGTCAGCTCATCGAGCGGTGCGATTGCCTTGCGGACAAAATGTACCGCGACGGGAATTGCCGCCAGCGTGAAGCAGCCTAGGAACAAAAAGAGCGGCGCCAGCGCCAACAGGGCGTCGAGCCGGAATTGGTTTGGCGGCCAAATGATCACAGCCACACCGACGCGCTGCCCGTTGAGCACGAGAGGTGCGCCAACCGCGAGCCACCGCTTGGCGGAACGAAGCACTTCTGCGTGTCCGCTAGCGTTGACGCGGCTCGCCAATTGCGTCGAGACGCCGACGTCCTCGGGATTGTCACCCTGCTCGGCGATGATGCGGCCCTGGCGGTCGCGCAGACTCAAACGGCGAATGTCGTCGCGCGCCGCCATGCGCTCCAGCATACTCGGCAACACCGCCCCATAGCCGTCGTTGATCATGCTGGCGACAGTTTCGGCGAAGCGCGTCGTCAAGTCACGCGCGACGATGTGCTGATGGCGTTCGCTTTCGCGCTCAGCGCCGTACCAAACCGTCGCCGTGGCCATCGCCGCCGTCAGCAACAAAAGGGCAGCCACGAACAGCGCGGCCCGCCCGGCCAGCCCCATCGGCCGGCGAAGCCTGGACATTGCTGTCATGAGCGGTGACATTGCCACGCACGGCCCCTTCGCGCGCATGCCGCACGCCCCATTACTCTGGCGCGATTTGGTTAGGGGCGGCTGAAGCCAGCGTTGCGATCTCGGCAACACAAGACAACACAATGCAAACGCGGGCTTGGCGCGCGCATCATTTTCGCTTCAAAAACACGTAAAATGCGCCGCTCCCGCCATGCGAACGATGGGCCTGGGCGAAGCCCGCCACCGAGGCCTTGACTCCCGGCAGGGAGAGCCACTCGGGAAAGCGTTTCTTCAAGATCCCCTCCCCGCCCCTCCCCGCCCCCGTGATCACGATCACCACGCGCGCACCCCTTGCATGCGCGCGCCGCAGAAATGCGATGAGCGCCGTCAACGCACTGTCTTGGCTGTGACCATGCAGGTCGAGAGAACCCTCAATCTCGACGCTGCCACGGCGAACTCTTTTTTCCCCGCCGCGGTTTGCCGGCAGCGCGGGCAGGATTATTGCCGTCTTTCGTTGCGTTGCGGGTGGGAGCTTGGCCTTCACTAGGGCCGGCGCGGTAAAACCAGTTGTTTCGGCCGGATGCGGTACGGTCTGCGGTTTACTGGACTTCACGCCAGCCGCCACGCGCCGCCACAATCGCTTTTCCTCAGCCGAAAGCTCGCGCGCTTTCTTGCTCACGCCGCGGCGACACGCGCCAATCGCCAGTTCGGATCGGCGGAGCGAATGTCGCGCTCGAACGTCCATTTCTCGCGCGCATCACGCACGCCGTGCGCTCCCTCGGCGAGCTCAGCCTCAAACTTGACGCTGACGCGCGCGACACCGCCCTGCACGCTGGCGTCGGCAACCTCACCGCTCTTGAGGCGCACCAGCTCAGGGCCGGCTTCGCCGCTCCGCTCCCGCGCCGCGAGAGCCGCCGCATAGGACTCGAACACCCGCGGCGTCAGCAACGGACGCAGCGCGTCCCGATCACCCTTGGCGAAGGCGTTGACCACAATCTCATAGGCCGAGCGCGCGCCAGCCAGAAAATGCTCGACATCAAATTGCGGGTCGGCGCGCACGATGGCGATCAGCCCTTCCCCAGCCGGGCCAGTTGGGACCGGCGCCAGGGCCGCGGCTGCGCCGGCCACTTCGCGGGGCAGTTCGCCTTGGGCCGGTTGTGGCCTGGGCTCGGGCCGCTCCGCACCGGTGCGCCGCCCCAGCGTAGTGTAAAGCCGAAACAGCACAAAGGCCGCGACAAACGCCAGCACTGCGATCTCGAAAAAACCCTGATCCAACGCAAGCTCCTGGAACGCTCTTCGCGGGCAGCGAAGGCGTAGCCGCAAGATAGTGCCAATGCCAAAGCGGCGCCAGACAGGATCGGTTGCAGGCGCCTCCCCCGCGTGTTAGCCCGCCTCTTTCACCCCTCACCGCGCGAAGATCTGGCCATGAACACCCCCTCCATGCCTGATGGCGCCGGGTCCGGCGACTCCCCCCATTTGCGGGTTTTGGCCCAATACGTGAAGGAACTTTCATTCCAAAACCCGATGGCCGCTGGCTCATCGCGCGCTTACGACGCCCAACCAACGATTGACATGGGGGTTGAAGTAAAGTCACGCCCCATCGGCGACAGCAACGACGCCTATGAGGTGGATTTGCACATCAGCGTGCAAGCCAAACGCGACGCCGAACCTATGTTCTCGGTGGATTTGACCTATTCGGGCCTGTTTCAATTCATGAATATTGGCCCCGACGACGTCGAGCCTTTGCTGTGGATCGAATGCCCGCGGCTGCTGTTTCCGTTCAGCCGACAGATTCTGGCGGAGATTACCCGCGAAGGCGGCTATCCGCCGCTGCTGATTAACCCGATCGACTTCACGCCGCTTTATTCCGCCGAGCTTCGTGACCGCGAGGGGCGGGGCGGAGCAACGGCAAAAACATCGTCGTTCTGATCAGCTCACCAGCTTCAACCACAGCGCATTGGGTCCAAGCGCTGTGACGAACGCCGCGTGCGCCGCCTCTTCCTCGCTGGCGACGCGCGGCGCCAAGGGTTGCGGGCGCGGCGCGCGCGGCGCGAACGCGAGCGTTTGTGCAGCAGCGGATTGGGGTGCAGCCATTTCGCCGCCGAAATTGAGGCCCTGCTCGCGCCCGCCCCTCAGCTCTAGATACACTTCAGCCAAGATGCGCGCATCGACCAGCGCGCCGTGGCCGCCCGCCGCCTTGCGCCCAGCCAAATCGAAGCCGTTGCGGTCGAGCTGAAACCGCTTGGCCAGCGCATCCAGTGAACAAGAGGCCCCGGGAAAGCGCTTGCGGGCAAGAATCAAGGTGTCGATGAAGCGCTCCGCTGGCGCGGTCACGCGTCCACAGCGCGCCAATTCAGCATTCAAAAACGCCTGGTCGAACGCTGCATTGTGGGCCACCAACGGTACGTCGCCGACAAAATCGAGAAATTGCTCGACCACCTCGGCGAACTTGCCGTGATTTTGCAAAAACTCGCGGGTCAAACCATGTATGCGCACGACTTCATCCGACACATGCCGTTCGGGATTGAGATAGGCGTGAAACTCTCGCCCGGTACGCTCCAGATTAAACAATTCAACACAGCCGATTTCGACGATCCGGTCGCAAGTCTTGGCATCGGCGTGAACAGGCACGACGCCAGTGGTTTCCGTGTCGAAGACTATTTCGCGCATGTCTGCGGCTAATCCTGTTCGCCGAGCGCGTCCAGCACCGCGCGAACCTGCACGCGCGTTTGGTCAAACGAACCGCTGGTTTCTACGGTGAAATCCGCCCGTGCGCGCTTCTCCGCATCAGGGGTTTGGCGCCCCAGCAATTGGCTGAATTTTTCTTCGGTCATGCCTGGCCGCGCCAGCACCCGCGCTTTTTGCACGTCCGCCGGCGCCGAGACCACCACCACCCGATCAACCAGGTCCGCCCCGCCGGTTTCAAACAGCAGCGGAATATCGAAAACCACCCAGCGCGCGCCCGCCGCGCGCTGGGTCTCCGCAAAATCCACCTGAGCCTGGCGCACGAACGGATGTACGATCTGTTCAAGTCGTTTCAAGGCGGCGGGATGATCGACCACCAGTGCGCTCAGCGTAGCGCGGTCTATGCAGCCTCGCTTCAATGCGCCTGGAAACACGGCCGCAACCGCCGCAACCGCCGCGCCGCCGGGCGCGTAGAGGCGGTGCACGGCCGCATCCGAATCGAAAGCAGGCGCGCCGACGTCGGCGAACATTTTCGCCACGGTGGATTTGCCCATGCCGATGGACCCGGTAAGGCCGATGATGATCACGTCGCCACGATCCCCTGCTCCCGCAGGAAAGCGAGCAGCGGCAACAGCGGCAGCCCCAGCACCGAGAAATAATCGCCTTCGACCCGTTCGAACAATTGCGCCCCAAGGGCTTCGAGTTGATAGCCGCCGACCGAGCGCAACACGGTTTCGTCGGCGCGCCGCAGATACTCGTCCAGAAAGGCGTCGCTAAACGCGCGCATCTTCAATTTGGGTGCTTCGGTGTGACGCCAGATTACCGCGCCGTCTCGGGCCGCAACGATGGAGGTCGCCAATTCATGGGTGTGGCCGCGGAGCCGTATTAGCTGTTCCCTCGCTTCGGCGCGATCCTTCGGCTTGTCGAGTGTTTCGGGCCCAATCGCCAGCACCTGGTCACCGCCAAGCACCAAGCCCCCGCGACGTTCGGAAACGGCCAGCGCCTTCAGCGCCGCCAGGGCGGCGGCTTGCTCTTGCGGCGCCATCGCCTGCGCGCGCATTTCGCGCTTTGCAACCTCTTCATCGACGCCAGGCGCTATTGCTTCAAAATCAAGCCCGGCTGCGCGCAACAAATCTTGCCGCGTGACGCTGGTGGAGGCGAGCACCAGGTTCACGTGCTGCGGTGCTCGGCAAGCAGATTTAGGATCGCCGCGGCCGTTTCCTCAACCGATCGGCGCGACACATCGATCGTCGGCCAACCTTCGCGCTCAAACAATTTTTGCGCCTCCATCACTTCGCGGCGCACCGCATCCTCGTCAATGTATTCCCCTCCCCGCACCTCTTTCATCGCCGCCAGTCGGTTGCGGCGCACATGCACCAAACGGTCGGCGGAGATCGTCAGCCCCACCACCAGCGGCCGCGTTGGTTCGAACAATTCCGGCGGCAGCGGCAGCCCTGGCACCATCGGCACGTTGGCCGCCTTGACGCCGCGGTGCGCCAGATAAACGCACGTCGGCGTCTTCGACGTTCGGCTCACCCCGACCAAAATCACGTCGGATTTTCGCACATCGACCACCAATTGACCGTCGTCATGGTACATCGCGAAATCGAGTGCATCGATGCGCTTGAAATACTCCGCGTTGAGCGACCGTGAGGCGCCGACGCGGTGGTTAAGCTCCTGCCCCAGGTAACGCGACATGGTGTCAAGCACCGGATCGAGCACGGCGACGCACGGCATGCCGAGTTCGGCGCAGCGCATTTCCAGCATCCCGCGATGATCATTGTTTGAAAGTGTGAACATTACGAGCCCGGGTGCGCCCCCGATCTCACGCAAGACGCGCTCGAGCTGGCGGGTGGAGCGGACCAGGAAATAGGAGTGCTCGACCGGCAATATCCGATCGAACTGTGCGCACGTTGCACGCATCACGCCGGCCAAGGTCTCACCGGTCGAATCAGACACCAGATGGACGTTGAAATACGTTGCCAAGCGAGCTGGTGTCGTTGAATTCATGGGGCGTTCGGTTGTGGAGAAGCTGTGAGCATGCTGCGTATCACGGGCCCAATCACCTGTTGGAGAACACGGTTTTGCCAATTTGACTTCGCCTCATCCGCGATTCCCTCAGTCCTTTTCCACATGGCCGCAAAGGCCGTACGTTCGAATCGTCGCATCACCAACCCCACCCCAAGCCCCTCATACCGAAGAAGATTCATGCGTTGGCTGGTTCGAGTAACGCTGGGGATAAGCTGTGAGTTAAACAATTATCCCGGATTGAATACCCCTACAACAACGACTCCTCATTAACTCAATTCGAGATTCAAGTTTAGAAGAGGTCAATGGCCGAACGAGTTCACCCTGCCCTTCTTCGCGTGCTTCAGGGCGAACGGCTCGAGCCGCCGCCGATCTGGATCATGCGCCAGGCTGGGCGCTACCTGCCGGAGTATCGCGAACTCCGTACCCGCGCGAAGACCTTCTTGGATTTTTGCTATTCGCCTGCCTTGGCTACCGAGGCAGTCATGCAGCCGTTAAGGCGCTTTCCGCTCGATGCGGCCATTTTATTTTCTGACATCCTGGTCGTACCTGACGCGCTCGGACAAAAGGTCTGGTTTGTCGAGGGCGAAGGCCCTCGGCTGGAACCCCTGAGCGACAAAGCTGAGTGGGATTTTGCCGAGGCGGAGACGGCCATCCAGCGACTCTCGCCGGTGTACGAGGCCGTAGAGCGCATTCGAGCGGCGCTTGCGCCGGAGATCGCTCTGATAGGTTTCGCCGGCGGTCCATGGACGGTGGCGACCTACATGCTTCAGGGACGCGGCGGCGATAAGGACGTGGCTCGGCGCCTCTATTATCAGCGGCGCGCAGAAGTTGAGCGGCTCTTGGAGACGCTGGTCGAAATGACAGCGCAGCATCTCGCGACCCAGGTAAGGGCGGGCGCCGATTGCCTGCAAATCTTCGAGAGCTGGGCGGAAGGCCTGTCGGAGCCCTTGTTCGAAGAGCTGATTCTGAAGCCAACAAGCAAACTTCTCGGACGCTTGCGTGCCCTTGGCGTCACGGTTCCGGTCATCGGATTTCCACGCGGATCAGGGGTATTGCTTGGGCGGTATGCGCAGGAAACGGGCATCACTGCTCTAGGCATCGATACCCAAACGCCGGCGGCCTTCGCCCGAGCCGCGGCCCCGGCAGGTATGCCGCTGCAAGGCAATCTCGACCCGCAAACACTTGTCGCTGGCGGCGATGCGCTTGCCAACGCGACCCATGAAATACTTGCTGCCTTCGCGGGGGGCCCGCACATCTTCAATCTCGGTCACGGCATCACGCCAGATGCTTCGCCAGAAAACGTCGCTGCGCTCGTCGCGCTGGTGAAGGGTAGAGCTTGAGTGCTGTTCCGCTCGATTCTGGGCCGGCGCCCTCGCCGGCGCCGGAGGCGCGCGCGACTTTGCGCATCATGACTTCGCGCCGGGTTGCGGTAATCCTGTTCAACCTTGGCGGTCCTGACAGCCTCAGGGCGGTGCGCCCGTTTCTTTTCAACCTGTTCAACGACAGCGCTATCGTAGGCTTGCCGCAGCCATTTCGTTTCCTGCTGGCCCAAGTCATCTCACGCACGAGGGAACCGGCGGCGCGATTGAATTACGCGCTCATGGGAGGAAGCTCGCCTCTGCTCCGGGAAACGGAAAAGCAGGCCGAGGCCTTGCAGGCCGAGTTGACCAAACGCATGCCTAGCGTAACGTTTCGCTGCTTTCCCGCCATGAATTATTGGCGCCCGTTCGTGAAGGATGCCGCCCGCGCGGCGGAGGATTGGCATGCGACCGACGCGATTCTGCTCCCGCTCTACCCGCAATTTTCCTCCACCACGAGCGCGTCGTCCCTGAGGGCTTGGCGGCGCGCCTCCGACCTCCCCGCCTCTACAATCTGCTGCTACCCAGCCGGCGCAGCGTTGAGCGAAGCGCACGCGGACGCAATTCTAACCGCTTGGCGCGGAGGTGGCTCACCGCCGAGGCCGCGCGTGCTGTTTTCCGCCCACGGCCTGCCAAAGCGCGTGATCGACAGAGGCGATCCCTACCAATGGCAAGTCGAGCGCACCGCCGAGGCCGTGCGCTTGAGGCTGCCCGCGGATTGGCAAACGCGGGTTTGCTATCAGTCCCGCGTCGGTCCGCTGAAATGGATCGGCCCCTCAACCGAGGAGGAGATCAAGGTCGCCGCTAGGGAAGGTGTTGGCGTCATTGTTTCTCCGATCGCTTTTGTATCCGATCACGTCGAGACCCTGGTCGAACTCGACATTGATTACGCCCAGAAGGCCATGGCCTGGGGCGCGCCCTACTACCTTCGTGCGCAGGCGCTGGGATGCGCTCCGCGCTTCATCGACGCGCTGGCTGATTTGGCCGAGCGCGCGCTAGCCGCACCCGGTAAGGTGCAATCAGAAAGCGGAGAGCGGATTTGCCCTGCGCGGTGCGGGCTCTGTCCGCAAGCTTAAAGGGAGGCGCCCATGGACCACGTCATTGGCTATGATCTCGCCCGCGGCCTGCACATTATCGCCGTGATCGCCTGGATCTCCGGGCTGCTGATGCTGCCGCGCTTTTACGCCTACATCACCGGCTCAATTCCGGGCGGCGAGCTCGAACAAGCGATGCTGAAAGCCGCACACAGCTTACGGCTCATCATCTTGGCGCCGTCTCTGATCTTGGCCTGGGCGTTCGGGATGTTTTTGTTCGCCACCTACATCGTCGGCGATTGGGACCGGCCCTTACCTGATGTGCTCGCCGGCGTGCCGCATTGGTTCTGGGCCAAGCTCATTTTGGTTTTGGGCTTGAGCGGGTACCACGGCTACCTATCTGCTCAGGGTCGGCGGCTCGTAGCCGGCGAGCGGCGCCGTTCCGAAAAGTTCTGGCGGCTGATGAGCGAGGTCCCTTTTCTCGTCGCCATCGCCGTTATCCTGCTGGCAACCCTTGAGCCTTAGGCTCCTGCCTGGCTGAGCCCGCTTGACGGGCGCTGCCAGTTATGGTGTCCATCTCGCCTGCGTGCTTCGGCGCGCGCGCGACGGTGGCGCCTCTTTTCCCTCCTTCCACCGATTTCCATTCCCAAACGCCCGCCCCTCGCCTGCTATGCACGCGCGAGGTCTGGGCTCAAACACAGATAAGATCATGACTGAAGAACAAGCCATTGAAGGGCTCACCCAGCTCACGCTGCAAGAGCTCAAGCGCAAGCCTCCAGCCGAAATTCTCGCTCTCGCGGAATCGCTCGAAATCGAGGGCGCCAATGCGCTCCGCACCCAGGACATGCTGTTCGCCATCCTGAAAGCGACCGCTGAACGCGGCGTCGAGATCGGCGGCAGCGGGGTGGTTGAGATTCTATCGGACGGGTTCGCTTTCTTGCGCTCGCCTCAATCGAACTACCTCCCTGGGCCCGACGACATTTACGTGTCCCCCCAGCAGATCCGCAAATTCGGACTGCGGACCGGCGATACCGTCGAGGGCCAAATTCGCGCACCCAAGGACGGCGAGCGCTATTTCGCCCTGACGAAAGTGACGCTCATCAATTTCGAAGATCCAGAGCGCGTTCGCCACAAGGTCCATTTCGACAATCTGACCCCGCTCTACCCGACCGAGCGGCTAAAGATGGAAATCGAAGACCCGACGCTGAAGGACAAAACCGGCCGCATCATCGACATCGTCGCGCCGATCGGCAAAGGCCAGCGCTCGCTCATTGTCGCGCAGCCGCGCACCGGCAAAACCGTTATCCTGCAGAACATCGCCAAGGCCATCGAAGCCAACCACCCCGAAGTGTTCCTGATCGTTCTGCTGATCGACGAACGCCCGGAAGAAGTCACCGACATGTCGCGTACGGTGAAGGGCGAGGTCGTGGCGTCCACCTTCGACGAGCCAGCGACACGCCACGTCGCCGTGGCCGAAATGGTGATCGAGAAAGCCAAGCGCCTGGCCGAAGGCGGCAAGGACGTGGTGATCCTGCTCGACAGCGTCACCCGGCTCGGCCGCGCCTACAACACCGTGGTGCCCTCTTCCGGCAAGGTGCTCACCGGCGGCGTTGACGCCAACGCGCTGCAGCGCCCAAAGCGCTTTTTCGGCGCCGCGCGCAATCTCGAAGAAGGCGGCTCGCTCACCATCATCGCCACCGCGCTGATCGACACCGGCTCTCGCATGGACGAAGTCATCTTCGAAGAATTCAAGGGCACGGGTAATTCGGAAATTCAGCTCGACCGAAAGGTCGCCGACCGCCGCATCTTCCCGGCCATCGACGTGCTGAAATCCGGCACCCGCAAGGACGAACTGATCACGCCGAAAGAGCATTTGCAGAAAATGTACGTGCTCCGCCGCATCCTCTCGCCCATGGGCACGCAAGATGCAGTCGAATTCCTGCTCGACAAGCTGAAGAGCTCGAAAAACAACGAAGACTTCTTCCAGAGCATGAACACCTAGCTTCGGACCGCCGGCTCTCAGCCGGCGGTCCGAGGGACGATACTCACGGAATCAGCACCAGGCTGCCAGTGGTCTTGCGCGATTCCAGATCGCGATGGGCCTGGGCTGCATCCGCGAGCTTATAGCGTGTCGGCGCAGCGATCTTCACCCCGCCGCGCGCCAGCACATCGAACAGGTCGGCAGCGGTCTCGTCGAGATCGGCGGGATTTGCGGTGTAATGGAACAGCGTCGGACGCGTCAGGTAAAGCGAGCCCTTCTGCGACAGCACCAGCGGGCTGAACGGCGGAATGGCGCCGGAAGCGTTGCCATAGCTCACCATCACGCCAAAGCGGCGCAAGCAATCGAGCGAAGCGTCCCACGTGTCTTTGCCCACACCATCATAGACGACATGCGCGCCCTCGCCATCTGTGATCGTGCGCACGCGTTCTGCGATGTTCTCCCGCGACGTGACGATTACATGTTCGGCGCCAAGTGCACGCGCGACTTCTGCTTTCGCATCGCTGCCGACGGTTGCGATCACGACAGCGCCGAGATGCTTGGCCCATTGCGTCGCAATCTGGCCAACCCCGCCCGCGGCTGCGTGAATGACGACGACATGCCCCTGTTCCACGCGAAACGTCTTGCGCAGAAGATAACGCGCCGTCATGCCTTTCAGCATCGATGCCGCCGCGATGTCGAACGCAACCGCCTTTGGCAATCTCACCAGCACCGCTTCGTTGACGACGTGCATCTCCGCATACGCGCCGATCGGCGCGGTACAATAGCCAACACGATCGCCTGCCTTGAAGCGCCTTACGTCGGCGCCGACGGCATCGACAATGCCTGCGGCTTCCGTGCCAAGCCCGCTCGGCAGCGCGATCTTGTAGAGCCCACTGCGATGATAGGTGTCGATGAAATTCACGCCAATCGCTTCGGCCCGCACGCGCACTTCGCTCGCGCCAGTCGCTGGCGTATCGATATCGGCGAAGCGCAGCACGTCGGCGCCGCCGGTCTCTTCGATCCGAATTGCTTTCATCGCGCAGCCACGCATTGCAATGCGCCATATCCATCGACGCCGTCATTGGCATCGAGATCACGGACCGCTTCGGCTGGCTGGTCGCTTGAGATGATCTGCAAGCCCGTTTCCGCGAACGCAGCATATTGCGCGCCCTCGCGCGCGAAGCGCCGATCCCAATCGCCAAGCGTGCCGAAACTCACCTCAACACCCCGCTGCGCCAGCGCGACATTGAGCGAGCCGTCGGGCTCTTCGATGCCGGTCCAAGCGACGATACGCGAAAGATCGACGCCGCGTCGCTCAAGGGTTTCAAGATCGCGCGCGCTTTCGATCGTGGCGGCGATCATCGCGTCGGGCGCGACGCGCGCAGCTCGCGACGCGCCATCGATGCTGTAGGTGATGAAGATCACCCGCCCCATCGCATCGGCTTCACGCACTGCGCGCGCCACGTCTTCGTAGGCAACGCCGCGTTTAACGTCGAGCTCCAGCACAGTCCGGCCGCGTGCCCACTCCAATGCCTCACTCAGCGTCGGCGGGTGGCCATCCAGCACCTCGCCGTCCCCGTCCTCAAGGCGCAGCGCTTGCACTTGCGCCAGCGTCAGATCGCGCACCAATCCTTCGCCATCGCTGGTGCGATGGACATTGTCGTCGTGCATCAACACCAAGGCGCCATCGCGGGTGCGCGCGACATCGACCTCCAGAAACGCTGGAGTCTGCGAGACCGTGTGTTCAAACGTGGCGATTGCGTTTTCCGCAAAGCCCGGCGCCGGCCCGCCGCGATGCGCTGCGACGATGGTCTGGTGGTTCGTGCGGAGGCAATCGAAGAACGCCGGCAAGTTGACCGGCGTGAGTGCGGTGCTGACGGACGTGGGTGCTTGTGTTCGCGCGACATCCGCCGATTGCCCGCAGGCGGTCAGAACAAACGCCAGAGCGATCGGCGCGCGCTTCATGCGAGAGCCCGGACGAAGAATTCGATGGTGCGGCTATCGGAGAGCTGGGTCGCGTCGGCGTCGTAATGCTTGCCGCCTTCGCGCGTGAAGGCGTGGTCTTGGTCGGCGTATTCGTGCACCGTCACCAGCGGGTTGTCGGCCAAGGTCTCCCGGATCGTCTTGAGCGCCTCAAGCGGGATGAAGGCGTCTTTCATCGGGTTGTGCAGCATTAGCGGCTTCTTGATGGCTCCAGCCTCGCCCAGCGCGGTGTGGATGCCGCCGCCATGGTAGGCGACGCTAGCGTCCGTATCGGTGCGGCAGGCCGCCAGGAAGGCCAGATAGCCGCCCATGCAATAGCCCATGACGCCGACCTTCGCCGCGCCCATCGACCGCGCATGCGCCAATGTGGCCACGATATCGCCAACGCTGGCGTTCTTATCGAGCAGGTTCATCAACTCGATGGCCCGCTTCCATTCGCCGTCGGTCTGGTCGGTCAGCTCTACCCCCGGCTCGATTCGCCAGAACAGATCCGGCGCCACCGCCAGAAAGCCCTCGCGCGCCAGCCAGGCGGCCTTGCCGCGCATCACGGAATTGACCCCGAAGATCTCCTGGATAACCACGACGGCGCCTCGTGGCGCGCCCGCCGGCCGCGCCACATAGGCTTTGAGGGCCCCGTCTGGGCCTTGCACCTGAACCCACTCGCCCATACGGCGTCTCCTTCGCTGTCGCGCGGCGTTGGCGCGCGTTATAGAGCGCTATCGCCGCGCCAGGAATGGACCCCAGGAACAGATCGATGAAATTCACCGTCAATGTCGAATGCTCGCCCGAAGAGGCCCGCCGTTTCATGGGCCTTCCCGATGTCACGCCGATCAACGAGGCGCTGGTTTCGGAGATGAGCAAGCGGATGGAGGCCAACCTTTCGCTGATGAGCCCCGACACGATGATGTCGTCGTGGATGAGCGTGGGCACGCAGGCGCAAGACGCGTTCGTCAAGCTAATGACCTCCGCCGCCGGCGCTCCAGCGCCGCGCAAGCCCTAATTTCGCTTCAGCATTTTCACATGAAACCCGGCACCATCGCGGCGCTTGCTTCTGGTGTCGGCCGCGCGGGCGTCGCGATAATTCGCATTTCGGGACCGCGCGCGAGCGCTGTTGTGAAAACCCTTATTCCAATGCATTTTCCGCGTCCGCGCAAAGCAACGCGATGTGCGTTTGTAAATCCGCGCGACAATGCGATCCTTGATGAAGGCATTGTGGTTTGGTTTCCCCGGCCCGCGAGCTTTACTGGCGAAGACGTCGCTGAATTGCACATCCATGGAGGTCCCGCCGTGATCGCGGCGATGCTTCAAGCGTGCCTCACCGTAGAGGGCGTGCGCACCGCGGACCCAGGCGAGTTCACCCGCCGTGCGTTCGAGAACGGCAAGCTCGACCTGGCGGAAGCCGAGGGGCTTGCCGATCTGATCGACGCGGAAACCGAAGGTCAGCGCCGCCAGGCGCTACGGCAAATGCGCGGCGCGTTGAGCACGCTTTATGAGGGCTGGCGGACGCGGCTGGTGGAGGCCGCAGCTCTGATCGAAGCCGAGATCGATTTCCCAGACGAGGATTTGCCTGGGGGGCTGGCCGGGCGCGCCGGCGAATTGCTAAAGGCGCTGTCGGCAGACCTGGAATCCCATCTTCAGGATGCCCACCGCGGCGAACGGGTCCGCGAGGGCTACCGGATCGCCATCATCGGCGCCCCCAATGTCGGCAAGTCGAGCCTCTTGAACGCTTTGGCCCAGCGCCAAGCGGCCATCGTATCGGCGCTGCCGGGCACCACCCGCGACGTGGTCGAGGTGCGCCGGGTGATTGCCGGCTTTCCGGTTTGGATCGCCGACACCGCGGGTCTGCGCGAGGCGGCGGACAGCGTCGAAGCGGAAGGCGTCCGCAGGGCCCTGGAGCGGGCGGAGGAGGCCGATCTGCGACTGGGTGTGGCTGAATTAGGCAGCGAGCCTCCTGCCGCGCTGATGGATGCGATGAAGCCAGGCGATGTTCTCGTTCGCTCGAAGGCGGACCTGGTGGAGCCAAGCGCCCCGCCATCGAAGGATTTTGGAACTGCTGTGCTCGTTTCGTCCGCTACAGGGCAGGGCTTGGCCGAGCTGGAGGCGGAGCTGAGCCGCCGTGTGAGCGATACCCTGGCGCGCGAGGAGGCGCCGGCCCTGACCCGCGCCCGCCACCGCCGGCTGGTCGTGGAGGCCCGCGAGGCGCTTGAGTTGGCGTTGCGGGCGCTCGGTCAAGGTGCAGAGCTGGCGGCTGAGGATGTACGCCGGGCGGCTTGGGCGATTGGCCGGCTAACGGGCCGGGTTGACGTCGAGGATCTGCTCGACGAGATCTTTTCCAGCTTCTGCATCGGCAAGTAATTAAAGGCCTTTTCCGCTGTTTCACGCGGAACACCTAAAGACTCGTTTAGCCGGTTCCACGTGGAACCGAAACGGTAGCTGACGCCAGGATGACGCCGCCTGGCAAGCCCTGTATGAGAGCGGCTTCAATGACCCGCGCGCGCTCTTTCGACGTCATCGTCATCGGTGGTGGCCACGCCGGTTGCGAAGCCGCGGCCGCAGCCGCTCGGCTTGGCGCCCGAACGCTGCTGTTGACTCATAAGCTCGAAACCATCGGCGAGATGAGCTGCAATCCCGCCATTGGCGGCCTCGGAAAGGGTCACCTGGTCCGTGAGGTCGACGCCCTGGACGGAATCATGGGCCGGGTGGCCGACGCCGCGGGCATCCAGTTCAGGCTCCTCAACCGCTCTAAGGGCCCAGCCGTGCGCGGACCCCGAGCCCAGTCGGATCGCGCGCTCTATCGGCAGGCGATGCAGACCGCGCTGGCGGGGCAGGCGAACCTTACGGTCGAGGCGGGGGCGGTCGAAGACCTGGTGATAGCTTCGCCTGGGGGGCGGGTGGCGGGTGTCGCCACTCAGGACGGCAGGGTCTTCGCCGCGCCCGGTGTGGTGCTTACCACCGGCACGTTCTTGAAGGGTGTGATTCACCTCGGCGACAAGCGCACCCCCGCCGGGCGCCACGGCGAGGCGCCCGCCATCGGTCTCTCCGACCGCCTGTACGCCAGCGGCTTTGCACTGGGGCGGTTGAAGACCGGCACGCCGGCGCGGCTCCACAAGAATTCGATCGATTGGGCGGCGCTCGAAATGCAGCACGGCGACGACGAGCCCTCGCCATTTTCTTTTCTCACCGAAGCGATCGCCAACCCGCAAGTGCCGTGCGGCGTCACCCACACCAACGCGAACACGCACCGCATCATCGAAGAGAGCCTTTCGCAAAGCGCTGTCTATTCCGGCGCGATCAGCAGTAGGGGGCCGCGCTATTGTCCTTCGATTGAAGACAAGGTCGTGCGCTTTGCCGACAAGCAAGCGCATCAGATTTTCCTCGAACCCGAAGGCCTCCCAGGCTCAGAGGATGGCGACACCATTTATCCAAACGGCATCAGCACGTCGCTGCCGGAGCAGGTGCAAGAGCGCTTTGTGCACTCTATCGTCGGGCTCGAACGCGCGCGCATCAAGCGCTATGCCTATGCCATCGAGTACGATTACGTTGATCCGCGCGAACTTCTGCCGACGCTGGAGACGAAGCGTTTGCGCGGGCTTTATCTCGCCGGCCAGATCAACGGCACGACGGGCTATGAAGAGGCCGCCGCACAAGGATTGGTCGCGGGCTTAAATGCTGCTCGCGCCGCAAGCGGAGCAGGGCCTTTCGTGCTAGACCGGGCGCAAGCCTATATCGGCGTGATGATCGACGACCTGGTTACGCGCGGCGTGACCGAGCCCTACCGCATGTTCACCTCGCGCGCCGAATATCGGCTCAGCCTGCGCGCCGACAATGCCGATCAAAGGCTAACGCCAATCGGGCTTGAACTTGGCTGTGTCGGCGCTGAGCGAACCAAAAGATTCTCCAGCAAAATGCAGGAAATCGAACAGGCGCGCACGCTGGCGAAATCACTGCGGCTGACCCCGGCGCAAGCGGCGAAGGCCGGCCTCCAAGTGAACCAAGACGGCCAACGCCGCGACGCCCTGCAATTGCTCGCTTACCCCTCCATCAGCTTCGATCACCTCGCCGCGCTTTGGCCCGAACTCAACGCCATGCCGCGAGCAGCGCGCGAGCAGCTTGAAATCGACGCGCTATATTCGGGCTATCTTGAGCGCCAGGCGCTCGACGTCGAAGCCTTCAAGCGCGACGAGGATCTGAAACTCGATTGCGAACTGGACTACGCCGCCATCGGCGGGCTCTCGGCCGAAGTGCGCCAGAAGTTGGCGGCGGCGCGTCCGATTACGCTTGGCCAAGCCGGCCGGATTGAGGGCGTCACGCCAGGCGCGCTTACGGCACTGCTGGCGCATGTCAAACGCGATGCACGCAAGAGGGCCTGATGCGCGACACATTGTTCATTTTGCGTGCGCCGTTCGAGGATCAGGGCCAGGTGTGGTTCTGTGCGTCCTGCGCGATGATGGAGGGTGCGTTGCTCGCCAACGCGCATTGGGGTGAACGCATCGAGGTTCGCCGCATGCCGTATCCGCGGCCACGGCAAGAGATGATTTCGCTGATCGGCGAAGCCAACCAAAGCATGCCCGTGCTGGTGCTGGGCGACGCCTCAAAGGCGCCGGTGGAGGCAAAACAGCACGAGGGCCGTCGCTTTCTGGATGAGCCCAAAGGCATCGCGCGCTACCTCGCCGTTGCCTATGGCGGGGCAGGGCCGCATCCGTGAGCGCGTATGGCCCCGCTGACCTGGCTCGCGACTTTTCGGTTCCACGCGAAACAATGGAGGCGCTGGAAACCCACCGGCTGCTGTTGGCGGATTGGTCGACGCGGATGAATCTGATGGGCCCGAAGGAGCTGGAGCCTGAACGGTATTGGCGCCGGCATGTGCTCGACAGCGCACAATTGCTTCAGATCGCGCCCAGAGCCGTGCGCTGGGTGGATTTCGGCTCGGGCGCCGGGTTCCCGGGGCTCATCATCGCTTGCCTGCTCAAGACCACCCCAGGCGCCACGGTGCACCTGGTCGAAGCTACTGGAAAGAAGGCCCGATTCCTGGACGAAGCGGTCCGCCTCATAGGTCTGCCGGCGCGGGCGTTCAACGTCCGCGTTGAGGATTTTCGCGCCGGTGAGGGCGTCTATGACGTGGTTACCGCCCGCGCCCTCGCGCCCTTGCCGCGAATCCTTGAACATGCGAAGCCGATTCTCGATCGCGGCGCGCAAGGGCTCTTTCATAAAGGCGCGGATTTCGACGCCGAGCTGGCCGCTGCGAACGACGCTCTCATTGGTGGGGCGTACCAAGCAGACGTGCTGGAGAGCCTGAGCGATCCGCGCGGCCGCATCCTTCGCATCCGCAAGGCCGCGCGAGCTTAAGCCTCCCGAAGAAGGAGACGGGGATAATGCGCGCTTTGGCGATCGCCAACCAGAAGGGCGGGGTGGGCAAGACGACCACCGCGATCAATCTTGGCACGGCTTTGGCGGCGACCGGCAGCCGCGTGCTGATCTTCGACACCGATCCGCAGGGCAATGCCTCTACCGGCGTCGATATCCATCCCAACGACCGCCAGATCACGACTTATGACGTTCTCGTCGGGGCCCAGCCCTTGGCCAAGGCGATCATGCCGACCAAGGTCCCCAATCTCTTCATCGCACCTGGCGATGCACGCCTCTCCGGCGTCGAAGGCGAGTTGATGGGCGCTGAACGTCCGCAATACTTTTTGCGCAACGCGCTGGGCGCGTTTCGCGCTCAAAGTGAACTGATCATCGATTACATGCTGATCGATTGCCCGCCTTCGCTGAACATTCTCACCGTCAATGCGCTCACCGCTGCCGATGCGGTCTTGGTGCCGCTGCAAACAGAATTCTTTGCGCTCGAAGGCTTGGCGCAATTGATCGCCACGATCCACGCCGTGCGGGAAAATCTGAATTCGGCCCTGGTGATCCAGGGCATCGTTTTGACCATGTACGACAAGCGCACGACGCTCAGCGAGCAAGTGGCGCAAGAAGTGCGCGCACACTTCCCGGATAAGGTCTACGAAACAGTAATCCCCCGCAACGTCCGCGTCAGCGAGGCGCCGTCGCACGGGCTGCCGGCGATCATTTATGACCAGAACGCGCCGGGCTCAAAAGCCTACATCCAACTCGCACGCGAATTGATCGAGCGCGAACGCGTTCTGAAGGCTGCATAGGCAATTTTGGTAAGCACTCGGTAAGTTCTTCCTAGCACAAACTTAACCACGACGAATCGTTGAGGGCAGGAGCACGGCGGATGAGTGATCTCGCGAGACCACGGGGCTTAGGCCGCGGCTTGTCGGCGCTGCTTGGTGAGCCAGTGAAGGCGGATTTCGGCGCTCCGAAGCAAGCAGCCGCGAACGCGCCCTGGGCAGCGCCGGTAGAAGAAGCGCGCGCGCCGCAACCGGCGCCGTCGCCGCGGCCAGAACCGGTGCGCAACGTCTTCGAATTGCCGAGCGCGGCGCCGGCGCCGCAACCCCAATCGCTGCCTACCGCCGATGTAGGTCCGCGCGGGCTGCCGATCGATCTGGTGCAGCGCAATCCTGGCCAGCCGCGCAAGCACTTCAACGAAAGCGAACTCACCGAACTCGCTAATTCCATTCGCGCCCATGGCGTGCTGCAACCGATCCTGGTGCGCCCCATCGCCGGCGGGCGCTATGAGATTGTCGCCGGTGAACGCCGTTGGCGCGCCGCGCAGCGAGCAGGTTTGCATGCGATTCCAGCGGTGGTTCGTGAGCTCGATGAAGTCGAAGTGCTCGAAATCGCCATCATCGAAAACGTGCAGCGCACCGACCTTAACCCGATCGAAGAGGCGCAAGGGTTCCAGGCG
Organism: Alphaproteobacteria bacterium; assembly: GCA_031379565.1. GTDB lineage: Bacteria > Pseudomonadota > Alphaproteobacteria > Caulobacterales > Aquidulcibacteraceae > Vitreimonas. The sequence continues at coordinate 1,826 of JANNFH010000090.1, read as the reverse complement.
CTGATGGACCGCTTCGGCCGCACCCAGCAGGACATTGCCGACGTCGTCGGCAAGAGCCGGCCGCACATCGCTAACATGCTGCGCTTGCTGGCGTTGCCTGAGGAGCTGCAGGACATGGTGCGCGATGGGCGGCTCACTGCCGGCCATGCCCGTGCCATTCTCACAGCGCCTGACCCCCGCGCCTTGGCTGCGCGCGCAATCAGCGAAGGCTTGAACGTACGCGAAATCGAGCGCTTGGCGCAGCAAGCGAAGGACGCGCGTCACGGCCCGCGGGTGTCAACGGCGGCGGCGGACAGCAAGAACGCCGATACGCGCGCGCTTGAGCAATCGCTATCCGAGGCGCTGGGCTTGACGGTATCGATCGGCGACAAGGGCGGAGCAGGGGAGTTGAAAATCTCCTACCGCACGCTCGAACAACTTGACGACCTGTGCCGACGGTTGCGCGGTAGTAGTTTCTGATCGTCATATTAGCTTAGCGACGATCTGGGCGGCTTGCGCGAGCGTTGCGTAGGCCAGCAGCGCGAACATCAGGGCCGAGAGAACCAGGCCGGAAAGGGTGCCGGCGGTGCGGGTGATTGGCTTGTTCCTCGGGCCGAAGCGAACTGCTGACAGGAACTCAAAAGTCACTGAGCCTAAACCCGAACGCATATCATATCGGTCACAATTTCAGACCGTTCCGGTCCCGCACAGGTCAGGATTTAGAACCGAGCTGCGGATATTTCGTTGCCGATTCGTTCCGCCACGCCATATGTAGCCTAGAATGCCGAATCGGTAAGCGAACAGGTCGGTCAGATGCCACGGGTTTTAACCGAAACGCAGATAACGGAAGCGATCAAGAAAAAGACTTTCTTGATCGGGGCTGATGCAGCGAACGCGGACGGCCTGAAGTACGATTTTTGTATCGGACAGAAGTTTCTAAAAGCGTCGTTCGGACAGTCGGTGACGTTTGACTCGCTTTCCGGCGCGGAGAAAGCGGCTGTTCAAGTTGACCCTGGCGAGGTGGTCTTTGTTCTCACTCAAGAACAGGTGGCGCTTCCCGGAAACATGACGGCGCTCTTGTCACCGAAGCGCTCACTGGCTCACCAGGGGATTTTAATTCTCGGCGGTTTGTCAGTTGACCCCAATTACAAAGGGGCGCTCTGGGTCGGCCTCTACAATTTTTCCTCAACAGCCTTCAAGCTTCGTCCTGGCCTGAAATTGGTGGCGGGCATGTTCTACGAATTGGCCGAGAATGAAGCTATTCCCACTACGCCGAGCAAGCCAGTTCTCGAATTTCCAGATGACCTGATTCTGCTGATCCGAAACTACAAGCCTATCGAACTTAAGAGCGTCGCGGACTTGCTGCAAGAGACGAGGCGAGAGCTTCAAAACCTCAAAGTGCAACTCACTTCGGACGATGACTGGAAAAAAGACTTCAAGGCGTCCTTGGATGAACACAATATCCAACTCGGGAAGCTCATCGAGGGGCTGAAGGAAGAGCGAAGCTCGGAAAAGCGAGGATGAGGGCATTCGATCGCGCCTCGATCAGATGCGAGATGTGTTTGCGATGTTTCGATCTGGCTGGGTCGTCGCGGCACTCATCTTAGCGGCGATCCTGGGCTGGGGCCTGCCAGCGCTGATCAATGCTATTGGCGGTCAGTCTCAGCCGCAAGCGCCCGTTGTGATGTCGTCGCCTTCCGCAGCACCGTCAGAGGGTCTGCAGTCTGCACCCGCGAAGGAAGGGCAACGGCCCACGCCTTGAGCAGCCCGCCCTTTTCCGACGCCGCCGTACGGCGCACCGGCCGTTCCGCTCCCACCTTTTGACAGCCTGAATGCGTCTAGCCCCC
>JANNFH010000073.1:0-3078 GCA_031379565.1 Alphaproteobacteria bacterium | reverse complement strand
ACTCAGATCGCCGATCGCAATCGCGATGAGGTAAGGCGGGATGGCATGGGGCATGCGGAAACGGAAGGCGCGTCCGTTTGGCGCCATCTCGCCGCTCGGCGTGAGCTTTTCCGCGCTCATCACTACTTTGAGCTCCGGCGGGGCGACTATGCGCGCATCGTAGGTCTGGCGAATCCCTGGACTGTCTTGCGTCGGAATCCAGGTGCGGGTGAGGATTGCCTCGCCTTGGCTAAACACGAACGGATGTGCGCCCGAGGTTTGCTCCGGCGCCAGCCACAATAGCGCCGCGGCGTCTGGCGCTGTTTCATAGGCGATGGTCAGGCGCCGCGTGGCCGGCTCGACTTCAATGCGGAGCGGTGCGCCGAGTATGGGATCGCTGGCGCCGATGGCCCACCGCGCCTCACCGCGCTCGCTCCGCACGGAGCTGATGTTCAGTCCGCGCGTATCGAGAACGATTTGACTCACGCCAGTCCTCACCGCGATGTCCAGAATCGCCGTGCCATGCAACACCTTGCGTTGGAAATCCGCGGTTAGGTCGAGGCTGACATGGGTCACGCGCGCTTGGTTCGGTTGCGCGTAGGAGTGAGCATCGTGCGGCAAGTCTGCGGAGGGCGCCGCCATTGGGGTGACGCAAGCGCCGGGCACACACGCCGCAACGCTTGCAAGCAGCAGAGTGCGGCGAGCGATCATTCTGAAGTCTCCTGAAACCGGCGCGCTGGACGTCAGGCGCCAAGCGGCGCCTGACGCTCATCTCAACGCTCTGCCTGCGCTTAATGCAGCGCCTCATTGTCCAAATTGAGGTCGTCGATGGGAATGCGTTCGGCGTTGGGGCGTTGGCGCAAAAGTTCATCGTAGAATACGCCGGAATCGCCCACCACAATGAGGTCGGCGTTATCAGGATCGAAATAGCGCGCCCCCGCCGCACGCACTTGCGCGCGTGTCACGGCGTTCACGTCAGCCACATAGCTGCGCAGCCGCTCTGGCGGCAAACCATAGAGCGCAAGCACCGAAAGCTGGCTGGCGACGCCCGACGTGGTCTCCACGCTCCGCCCGAAATCACCGATCAGCGACGCTTGGCGCGACGTTAGTTCCTCAGCTGTCGCATCGGTTGAGCCGATGCGGTCGAATTCACGGATCATGAGATCGACAACCTGCACCGCGGCGTCGTTGCGGGTTTGCGCTGAAGCAACGATCGGGCCCGGCGCCCGGCGCGCAGCAAGGCCCGAGTAGGCGCCGTAAGAGAGGCCGCGTTTGATGCGAATTTCGTCACTCAGCCGCGCCGCGTAGCCGCCGCCAAGGATGTCGTTGGCCAACAGCGCCGGGAAATAATCCTCTCCGGTGCGCGCCACGCCGCGCACGCCCAGACTCACCGCGGCCTGTCCGGATTCCGGCAAGTCGACGATTATGGTGCGCGGCGCCGGCGTCGAAGCGCTTGCGTCCGGCAGCGCTGGTAATGCGCCCGCCGGCCGCGCCCAAGCGCCGAAATGGGCCTGCGCCAGGGCAAAGCCCTGTTCGGCGCCGACATCGCCGGAGATTACCAGAACCGCCGCGTCGGGACGCCAATAGGTGCGATGAAAATTGGCAATCTCGTCGCGGTTGATGGCTTGCACGCTCACCGGCGAGGCGACGCCGCCATAAGGCGCCGCACCATAGATGGCGCGTGGCATAACCAATTCCGAGATCGAGCCCGGATCGCTCAGCGCCACTGATAGCCCGTCGAGCGATTGCTGGCGGACGCGCTCCAATTCTTCGTCCGTGAACGCGGGGTTGCGCACGACGTCGGCGAACACGGCGAATGCCGCAACGGCCCGGTTCGAAAGGGATTGCAGCTGCACCGCCGATGAATCCGCGCCGGCGCCAACCGACAGCGCGGCGCCAAGCGTTTCGACCTCGCTGGCGATTTGCGTCGCGGAGCGCGTCGCGGTGCCCTTGCTGACAAGGTCGGCGACCATTGAAGCCAGTCCGGCGCGGGCGCTGGGATCGGCGCTGGCGCCATAGCCGACGCGCAGATTGGCGCTGATCAGGGGCAGCGCGTGATTGCTGGCGATGATAACCCGCAAGCCGTTTGCGAGCGTTCGTTCCGCGGTTTGCGGCAGACGCGCGGCCACTGGCGCTGCCGGGGCTGGCGGCGCCTCGCGGCTGGCCTCGGGCGCCAGCGCGAACACCGGAATTTCAGATTGTGGCACGCTAAGCCGGTGCGCCTGTATGGTCGGCGATGTCGTGATCGTATCCTCTGGCGCCGCGGAATCTCCTTCCGGCAAATAACTTACCGTGACGCGCCGAGCGTCGCTCAATACCGAGCGTGCGACGCGTTGGACGTCACCGGCCGTGACGCGCTGCACTGCAGCCAGCAAACGATCCGCGTAGGCGGGATCGCCGTAGCGAATGATCGAATCGGCAAGCTCGGTGGCGCGGCCATCAGCAGTTTCCCGCCCATCGATTGTCGCGGAAACGATTTCGGCCTTGGCCTCCTCCAGCTCGGCGGGGCTGACTAAAGCATCGCGAAGGCCGGCAATTACGTTCATCAAACTGGCAAGGCCTGCTTCGGCGCTTTGACCTTCGCTCATGATTGCGAACAGTGCATAGGCGCTGGGGTCACGCGTCGCTTCGAAGTTCGTAAACACCTGCGCGGCGATTTGCTCGCGGTAGACCATGCTTTGATACATGCGCGAGGAATCTCCCGTGGAGAGGATGCCGTCGAGCACCATCAACGCGGCCATATCCTCGCTGCGTGAATTGAATAAGGGATAAGACACCATTATCGCCGGCAGGGGCACATTTGGCTCATGGACGATGTAATCGCGCGGGGCCGTGCGCGCCGGTTCTTGCGCTGTGACTCGCGGAATGGGCCGGTCCGGGCGGGCGATTGGGGCAAAATATTCATCGACCCAGCGGTTGAATTGAGTTTCGTCGAAATTGCCGGACACCACCAGCACGGCGTTGTCTGGGCGATAATATTGCGCGTGGAACGCGCGCACGTCTTCCACTGTGGCGGCGTCAAGCTCCTCGATTGAACCGATGCCAGGGCGCCCGTAGGGGTGCACCGTGAAATTGGCCTGCGGCAGGTAGAGATAAAAC
>JANNFH010000029.1:0-4940 GCA_031379565.1 Alphaproteobacteria bacterium | reverse complement strand
CTTGAGTTTTCGCAGGCCCTCTCGACCGATGCCTCGGTCAATTATTCCGATTATTTGGTCATGGACCCGGCGACGACCTACCAGACCGACGTCTCCGGCAATCTGCTTTGCCTCGGCGGGCTGCCGTTCGAGCCCGAGCGCCAGGTCACAATCCGCGAGGGCCTGCCGGCGCAATCGGGCGAGCGCACCGAGTACGAAGAACATTTCACCCTCACCTTTGGCGATCGCCCCGCTTATGTCGGCTTTGCCGGTGGCGGCATCATCTTGCCGCGAGCGGAAGCCGACGGCATCGCCATTGAGACGGTGAACGTTTCCAAGCTGCACATCGAAGTGCTGCGCGTGCCGGACCGCATTTTGTCGCAATACCAGATCGAACCGGGAGAGCAGAACCAAGAGGGCGGCTGGGGCTCGTGGAGCTTCCGCGGCGCCGGCGAGAGCGTCGGCGTCCAAGTCTATGAAGGCGATATCACCATCGATACCAACAATCGCCGCAACACCGCGCAAACCACGGTGTTTGCGCTGGGGGCGGCGCTGCGCGAGCTCCGCGCCGGCGCCTACATCGTCAAGGTGCACGACGCCTCTCCTGGGGCGGGCGGCAGCGGCGACGGGGACAGCGGCGAGAATTCGCCGGCCTCGGCCTATCGGTGGATTCTCTATACCGATATGGCGCTGCAGAGCTTCTCCGGCGCCACCGGCCTCGACGTGGTGGTGCGCTCGCTGCGCACGGCGCGTCCGCTCGCTAACGCCAATCTGACGCTGGTCGCGCAGAACAACGAAGAACTCGCGCGCGCCCGCACCGATGGCGAAGGCCGCGTGCACTTCGCGGATGCGCTTGTGAACGGCGAGGGCCCGGCGCGCGCGCGTTACGTGATGGCGTACGGGCAGGGCGGCGATTTCGCCGCGCTCGATTTGCAGCGCCCCGCGCTTGATCTCTCCGACCGCGGTGTCGATGGACGCCGAGCACCGGGCGACATCGACGCTTATCTTTACACCGAGCGCGGCATTTATCGCCCTGGCGAACGCGTGCGCCTGATTGGTCTCATCCGCGACCATGTCGGTCGCGCCATCGCCGACCGGCAATCAACGCTGGTGGTCTATCGCCCCAACGGCACCGAAGCGCGCCGCATCCGCATCCAGGAGCCGGGCGCCACCACAGGCGCTATCGCCAAGAACATCGAGCTTGACCGCTCCGCTCCGCGCGGCTTGTGGACCGCGCAATTGCTCGTGGATGGCCAAGAAGCGATCGCCGGCTATGCCAGCTGGTCGGTTGAGGATTTCGTGCCGCAGCGGCTGCGCGTGCGCTTCAACCCCACCGAAGATCAATTGCACGAGCGCCGCGTCATGCTGCGCGCAGGGCAAAGCCAGGCCATCGGCGTGCAAGCTGATTTCCTCTACGGCGCGCCCGGCGCCGGGCTCGCGGTGGAAGCCGAGGGGCGGCTCACAATCGATCCTAATCCGTTCCCGGAGCAGGAAGGCTTTGCGTTTGGTCGCCAGGATGAAAGCTTCGGTGAGCGCATGGTCCAATTGGCGAGCACCACCACGGATGGGACCGGGGCGGCGCAATTGCTGATCCAATTGCAGGACGAACCGCAAACCACGCTGCCGCTGCGGGTGCGCGTCGTCGCCAGCGTCGCCGATCCGGGTGGGCGCATGGTGCAGGAAGGCTTTGCGCTGCCAGTGCGGCTCGGCAACCTTTATCTCGGATTGAAATCGCGGTTTGAAAACGGCCGCGCCGGGGCCGGCGAACGCGTCGCCTACGATCTCATCGCCGTCAATGCCCAAGGCCAGCGTGTCGCCGCGCGCGGCGTGCAATGGCAAATGGTGCGCGAGGATTGGAACTACGATTGGTATCTCGACGGCGGCTCGTGGCGCTGGCGGCGCACTGGGCGCGATATCCCTGTGGACGGCGCAACGGTGAACGTAGCGGCTGGCGAAGCTTTCGCCATTGCCAAGGACGGCTTGCGCGAGGGTTCCTATCGCCTGATCGTCACCGATCCCAGCGGTGCGGCCACTTCGCAGCGCTTCGGTGTGGGCTGGGGCGGCCCGGCCGATGATGACGCTACACCTGACATGGTCACGGTAATCGCGCCGGAAGACCCAGTGCGCCCCGGCGCGCGCGCGCGCGTGCAAATTCGCCCGCCCTATGCCGGCGAAGCGCAAATCGTCGTCGCCACCGACCGCGTCATCGAGACCCGCACCGTGCACGTCGGGACCGGTGGCGCCACCATCGATTTGCCGGTGACCGCCGATTGGGGGCCGGGCGCTTACGTGCTGGTCACGGTGATGACCCCGCGCGATCCGGTGAATTTGCCGGTGCCGCGCCGCGCTGTCGGCGTTGCCTACGTGCCCGTGGACATGGGCGCGCGCACGCTGCAAGTGGCGGCGGGCGAGGGCTTGCGGAACGTGCGCCCGCGCACGCACGTTGAAATTCCGGTGAATGTGCGCAATGCGCCTGCCGGCGAGCATGTGCGCGTCGCCATCGCCATGGTCGATGAAGGCATTTTGAATCTCACCAAGTACGACAGCCCAGACGCCACCGGTTATTTCTTCGGCCGGCGTGCGCTCGGCGTCGATTTGCGTGACGACTATGGGCGCCTGCTCAACCCCAATCTCGGCGCGCCGGCAAACGCCCGCCAAGGCGGCGATTCTCTCGGCGGCGAAGGCCTAACCGTGGTGCCCACGCGCACGGTGGCGATTATCTCCGACATCGTCGAGGTGCGCGGCGGGCGAGCGATGATCCCGCTCGATATTCCCGATTTCAACGGCACGCTGCGGCTCATGGCGGTGGCGTGGAGCGAAACCGCGCTCGGACAGGATTCCGAGGAAATCATCGTCCGCGATCCTGTGGTGGCGGAATTGATCCTGCCGAGATTCCTGGCCCCTGGGGACAACGCCAGCGCCATGCTCAACGTCGATAACGTCGAAGGCCAGGGCGGCGCTTACACGGTCACCGTGACGGGATCGGGGGTGGCGCAAGTCTCGGTCCCGCCGCGGCGCTTCCAGATCGCGCGCGGGCAAAGGCAAACCGCGGCGATCCCGATCGTCGGCGGCCCGATCGGCGTGGGGCAATTGCGCATCCGCCTTGAAGGGCCAACGGGTTTCACCCCGATCGAGCACAGCTACGACATCCAGTCGCGGGCGCCGTTCCTGCCGATCACCGTCGTGGAGACCCAAACGCTCGCAGCGGGCGGCAGTTGGCGTGCGCCCAACGATGCGCTGGCGCGCTTCCAGCCGGGCGGATCGCAGGCGCTGGTCTCGTTCTCGAACCTCGCCAATCTCGATCCCGCGCCGCTTTTGGATGCGCTTTACCGCTATCCCTACGGCTGTTCGGAGCAGCTCACTTCGGTGGGCATGCCGCTGCTCTATTACAATGTGCTGGCCTCCGAAGCGGAGCGTGCGCGCGATCCGCGCATCACGCGGCGCGTCCAGGAAGCGGTCACCCAATTGCTCGACCGACAAGGGCCCGATGGCGCCTTCGGGCTGTGGCACGCCGGCGATGGCGACGCTTCGCCCTATCTCGGCGCCTACGTTGCCGATTTCTTGCGGCGCGCGCAGGCGGCGGGCTTCGCGGTGCCACGTCAGCCGATGGAGCAAGCCTATTCGGCGCTTCGGGCGGTGGCGCGGCTCAACGATTTTTCCTCGGTGGGCTATCAATTCGAAATCTACAAATGGCCGGGTTCGAACGACACGGAAGGCTTGCTGCGTTCGCGGGCGGCGGCCTATTCGCTCTACGTGCTGGCCAAAGCGGGGCGCGCCGATATCGGCCAATTGCGCTATTTCCACGACAACCGCATGAACGCCGAACCATCTCCGCTCGCACGCGCGCACATCGCGGCGGCGTTGGCGCACATGGGCGACCGCGCCCGTTCGCGCTCGGCCTTCCAGGCTGCCGAGCGCGCGCTCGGCTATCGCAACACCGGCGATTGGTACCAGACGCCGCTCCGCGATCTTGCCGGGGTACTCGCATTGGCCGCCGAAGCCGGCGAAACCCAAATGGTCGATCGCTTGCGCCAGCGGCTCGAGCGCGACACCCCCAACGCCGATGAGCTGATGACCCAAGAACAAGCCCAATTGCTGATGGCCGCTAACGCCTTGCTCGAACGCGCCGGGCCGGTGAACGTGTCGCTCAACGGCCAGCAAATGGCCGAGCGGCGCATCATCGTCGACGCGCAGCGGCTCGCGGCAGGGCTCGCGTTCCGCAACAACGCGCGCGGCGTCACCTGGCGCTCGCTGGCGGTGTCGGGCGCGCCGCTGGTATCGCCGCCGGCGATGCAGGCGGGCTATGCCATCGACAAGCGAATCTACCGCATCGACGGCGGTGCGGCGGATCTCAATGCCGTTCGCCAAGGCGACCGCGTCGTCATCGTGGTGTCGGGGCGGCCCGAGGGCGCTCGCTCGTATCCCAGTGTGCTCGTGGATTTGTTGCCGGCGGGGCTCGAAATCGAATCCATTCTGCATCCCCAGGACGGCGCCGGCGCAGAGCAATGGGATGGCTCGGTGCGCAACGGGCCGTTCGCTTGGGTGGGTAGCATATCGTATGCCAGCGTAGCGGAAGCGCGCGACGATCGCTTTGTCGCGTCAGCGGAGCTGCGCGGCGGCTTTCTCTACGCTTACATCGCACGGGCGGTGACGCCTGGCCGCTACGCGCTACCGGCAGCGCAGATCGAAGACATGTACCGCCCCGGCGTCATGGCCCGCACCGCCACCGGCGCAATTCAGATTGCGCCGCGAGGACAATGACGACGCGCCAACGATGCAGGACGTCGCGTCCCTCCCCCCTCGCGGGGGAGGGTAGGGAGGGGGGGCGTGCGGAACGCAGCGCCGGCGCCGGCGTTGCGCTTCGTTCTGACCGCCCCCCGCCCTCTGCTCCCTCCCCGCAAGGGGGAGGGATGCCTGCGCCATGATTGGCGGGCGCATTCGCCGCGGGCCGCGCGCGGCGT